>JAIRWK010000317.1 GCA_031268995.1 Planctomycetaceae bacterium | reverse complement strand
AATTGATAAGCGTTCAAAGTCTAGTTGCTGAATGTTTGATAATCTCGCCCCATGCGGGGCTACGGAAAATGCTCTTTGACAAATTATTCAGGCACTTTCTACTGAGAGTGCGTAACATGAGATGGTAATTTTATTTCAGGGCGATGCGTGGAATGCTTGCGTCCACACCGGGACTACGGTGTATTTTTTTTCAGGGATTCTGATAATGCTTTTAGGCGTTTTGTTTCGTCGCCGGTTATTTCGTTGTTGTGAATAATTTTGTCTGCGTCCTCTTCCCGTAACAACCAACATAACGCAAAAAATTTCGCATCCGAAAAATTATCAATATAATAAAACGGCTTGGGCGGCGGAACGTTATTAAATGTACGATAATTTGGATTACGCCACAACCGCTCACCACACAATGTCAATAAAAAAATCTCCTGTTGCCTGAAAATCGACAACATCTCCGAATCTTTGCCCCAAATACTAAAATCATTCGTCGGTAAATTGTCCGATAAAATCCATGCGTTGTTGTTGAATTGATCTTTGAGATATTTTGTCAATTGATCATCGGGCGTGTGTTTATTGTGGTTATTCACGGCGTTGTTGACGAATTTTTGTTTGCGGAATTTTTGTACTAGTTCGGGCAAATTTTTCTGTTTTTTGTATGCGGCGATTACTATTTGCCGATACATTATCTCCCAATTCAGCTCCTCATGTATCTCAAAAAACGCAAGCACATGCTCAACCGCATCATACTCCTCACGACAAATCATTCTGTCAATCATTATAATTTGTTCATTGATTTCGGTTTTATTTAATATTTGTTGCATGAACAGTTGCGAGCTTTTTTCGCGGTTACCAGCAAGATCGTAGAGTATAAATAACTTGTCAAATTCCGCCGAATCCGAATGATTTTTGCAAATCAATTCTTGATATTTGACCGCCGCCTCGTAGTCGTGTAATTTTTTCGTAACAGTTACTAATTTTTGTAACAATAATTTATCCGCGTTCTGCTTTCCTTCGGACAAAATGAAAAATCCCTCAAGCTCCGACCGCGCCGAAACAAAATCCTCCAAAACCTCAAACACGCTCGCAACACAAAGCACAGATAAACGCTTGCCAGGCAAAATTCTTATTTTGTACAATAATTCACGCAACTTATCATTTCTAAATTTTTCAGCGTTTTTTGTGCCGTCAATATTTTTTTCGTTGTCGCCGATAGCCTTACAATATTCCGCCGTCAATTTCGCCAACTGCATTTTGCCCTCCACGTCGTCAAGCCGGTCAAATAAACGCAACGCCGCATCAATTGCGTTTTTTGTTTGTCCGTCTTTTGCCAAATATTCGATGAGCATTTTTTGTATCAATAATTCATTCGGCTTTGAACGCGAACTTCGCCGCAACAGATCAATTGCGTCTTTTATTCGTCCCAAATTGAGAAGCAATTCGGCAGTTGATATTGTGGTTGTTGTATTGGCGGTACCGGAGTTAAATAAACGGTCAACCGTTTGGGCAGCGGCGTTTTGGTCGCCAGTTTTAATTTGCAATTCCGCAAGTTGCCGAAGATATACGGGTTGCATTATGTTATTTTGGGCTGCGAGTATTTGTAAAAATTTGACCGCTTTATCCGCCGCGCCGCAAGTCGCGTAAAGCTCAGCCGCCGTTTGCAATATTCGCAACGACACCGTATCCGGCATAACTTCAACATATTCAATCGCGGCATCCATCATTTTAACCGCAACTTCACTTTTGCCCGCGTATTGATTGTAAACCGCAAGCCGCCAATATAATCTCTGCCGCGGCTTTTTTGTTGCAATATTATACTCAAGCTGTTTTGAAATTCCCGAAACTGAACACGCAAGCGTAGCATCGCGAAGCGGTTGTTCATGGGCGAAGCCTACCGCCCATACCGGCTTCGGTATATTGGACGATTTTTCTAAACTTTCATTTGTCAATTTGCTCAAAATATTGTCCATCTGCGAACTTCGCAACACAATTCTAATTTCGTTGCGCAAAAACATATCAAACTCATCGTCGCTTATAATCAATTGATCGGACTCAATCAATTGCGAAATTGCGCGATCAATTTCATGACGGCGAATCAATGATTCAATATATTTCAATTTTATCATTGGATTTTTTGGAGCAATTTTTACGGCGTTTTCAAATGCGTTGAAGGCTTCCGTTTCGGCTTGAATTGATTGGAGTAAAGTTCCGGCGAGGACGAGAGTTTCGGCGTTTTTTCGTTCACCTTCGGCGATTGATTGAATTGTTTCGACAGCCTTTTTGAATTCGGACTGACTGTAATAAAAAAAACCAAGATACTCGCGAAACGCCGCATCATCAGGACGCAAAACTACCGCCCGTTTGTAATATTTTTCCGCAAACTCAACCATACCATACTTCGCCGCTAACTCCGCAACCCGAATCGCAACTAACGGATCATTCGGCGATAAATCAATTAACCGCGACCAGATTTTTGCAGCTTCGCCGCGTTTGTCCGCCCGCTCCGTTTTCATAACCAACTCGCCCCAAGCAATCAGAACACTTGAATCGGCGGGAGTAATTGAGATGATTTGTTGGTATTGCGTGATTGCTTTATCAAAATTATTTTCTGTGACGTAAATATCAATTATTGCCCGCCGCAATAAAACATCTTTGGGAAATTTCTCAATAGAACCGTTAAGCAACTCCAACGCATCCGTTTTGCGATCAAGTTTTACAAACAAATTTGCGAGTTGCAGAATCACGGCGGGTTCGTTTGGGTGATCTCGCAATCGCTTTTCATAAAAATTCGCAAGCCCGACAAAATCATTTCGCTCTGAAAAATACAGCTCCAAACGCCTCCTAACAATCTCCGCCATCCAACCACCCGCATCAACCTTGTCCAACAACTCCGCATAATCACCAACCGGCGAAAATCCCTCGCCCGCCCGCATATTCAACCCAATCACCGCCAACTTAAATCGGACAAAATTATAACCGCTAGGCTGAACTTTCAGATATCGTTCGTACCGCTTTATCGCTTCGTCAATCCGCCCCTCCGCTTCAAGAATACTTGTTATTACGGTAATTATTTCGGGGTTGTTCGGGTAAAGTTGTTCGAGTTGCGACCAAACGGCATCGGCTTTTCTTGAATCACCCAAGCGCTCCGATGTCTTGCCCAACAATAAAAGAATAGACCGAAGCTCATGTTTATTCGCCGGTTTATTTTGCAATGCCTTATCCAACACATCCGCCGCTTCTCGCAAATTTCCTTGCGCGATCAACATTTCGCCAAGATAATAAAACACCAACGAATCAAATTTATTGATCTCAACTGCCCGCCTAAACGCCTCAATCCCACTCCCCAACTCACCGCAACGCTCATAAATCAAACCAAGTAAAACCCACGAACCCGCAACATCCGGCTTTTGCCTCGATAACTCCAAACCTTTGTCTATAAGTTGATCGACTGCATTTGATTCCGCATAATAATTATAGACACGATCAAATGTTGCGCCTCGACGCGGCGATTCAACCAGAATTTGCCAAAAACGCTCCCGCACCCGCTCGCGATCCCGTTCCGCACAAATTAAATCATTGCCCAAAATAATAAAAAACAAAATCACCACACAAATAATAAAGCAATTTCTCATCAGATAAATTTCCTCCAAAAAATTTTTTTGGCAAAAGTATTTTTAGTTCTGCAACAGTAGCGTCCCCGCTACCGAAATCGGAAGCGGGACGATTCCGTTACAGTTGGTTTTTAGAAGTTTTCTAAAGATTATTTGTAACGATATTTCTTTTATCGATTACTCTTTTAGCTTTGCCCTCATATCTTTCGAGAGTCATTGGCGGCAATAATTCGACGGGAAGATGTAATCCTGTAATTTGATGAATTGCCCCTTCGATTCGCGTTTTTAGTTGAACCATGTCAATCATTTTGTCCGAAAGTAAATTCTTGTCCAACTCGACACGAACCCGCACTTCATCAAGAGTTTTCGGACGCTCAAGTATGATTTGGTAATGCGGCGCAGCACCCTCAATAGAAAGCAACGCCTCCTCAATTTGCGACGGGAAAATATTCACTCCGCGTATTATCAACATGTCATCACTTCGCCCAATCACCCGACCCATCCGCAATGTCTCCCGACCGCATTCACAACGACCGGAATAAATTACCGCAATATCCCGCGTCCGATAGCGCAAAATCGGCATCGCCTCGCGCGAAATCGACGAAATAACTAACTCGCCCGCTTGACCTTCCCGAACCGGTTGCAACGTATCAGGATCAATACACTCGACAATAAAATGATCCTCTTGAAAATGCATTCCCGACCTCGCTTGACATTCGCCGCTCACGCCCGGTCCCATCACTTCGCTCAACCCATAGTTGTTTGAACTTTTTATATCTATAGTTGTTTCAAGCGATTCACGCATTTGCTCCGTCCAAGGTTCGCCGCCTAGAAAAGCGAATTTGAGCGATAGCTCGGAAGTGTCAACATTTTCCGCTCTAATTGCTTCCGCGATTGTCAGAGCGTAACTTGGCGTGCAAACTAACCCGTCTGCTTGTATGTCTTTGAGCAACATAATTTGCCGTTTAGTGTTGCCCGCCGCCGCCGGAACCACCGCCGCACCAACCCGCTCAATCCCATAATGCAAGCCAAAACCGCCCGTAAAAAGACCATAACCAAACGCAACTTGAACCGTATGATGAGATTGCAACCCGCCGGAAACAAGAAAACGCGCACAAAGATTTGACCATAACTCTATATCCGTTTGAGTATAAGCCATAATCGTAGGTTTGCCGGTAGTGCCGGTCGAACCGTGATAACGGACAACTTTTTCACGCGGCACAGCAAGAAAACCAAGCGGATAACTGTCCCGCAAATCAGATTTGGTCGTAAGCGGCAGCTTGACAATATCATCAACCGAACCAATCGATTCAACTTGTAATCCCATTTCGTCAAACTTCTTGCGATAAAACGGAATCGACATACAACGACGAACCGATTCACGCAAACGAACAAATTGAATCGCACGAATTTCATCACGCGAAAGAGTTTCGCTCTCGTCCCAGATAAAAGGCTTATAAGGATATTGTGGCATCGGTCTCAATAACAATCTACACCGAAGTCAATACATGCAACAGACTTCGCCCTTGAACAACCGCTTCTCGCTGTTACGCTTGTCCAACGCTATGCGTTGCAGGTTTACCGCAACTTCGGAAATTAAAGCGGCTTGAGGAAGTTTCCTTTAGGGAGGCTCTAAAAAACACCTGTAACGGAAACGAGGACGCTACCGTTACAGGACTAAAATGAGTTTTTAGCAATCCCTTTAGGGCAGTAAGACATCGCCGATGAATAAATGTACCATTAATAATCAATACACGCTTGTGCTTCAGTGTTTTTTGTGAAATTGAGGGAAAAATATTTTCGGGCAGTGCCTAACGGTAATTTTATTTCAGGACAACATCTTAGCTGACTATTTCGTTTATTTCAACTAGCGTGAAAATCTGTCTGTGTCCGGTCTTTCTTTTAGAATTTTTCCTTCGGCGGAATTTCGCAACCGTTAATTTGGGACCTTTCACAGTTGAAATAACTTTACCTATCACTTTAGCGTTATTCAATTTAGGCGTACCAACCCTCACGCTTTCATCGTCGCTGACCAGTAGTACGTTATCAAATTCGATTTCTGTACCGGGTTCGATTTCGCCTTGATAATCAATGGTGATCCTTTTATTTATTTCGGCTTTGAATTGATGATTTCCTTTCTCAAAAATTGCGTACATTATATTTTACCTTATTTTGGGGACTGAGTTGAAGTTATACTGAATTATACACCTAGCCGGTATGGGCGGTGTTTCACGATGTTGCATTTGCGCGTTCAGCTTTCGGAATTTTAAAACAGCTTGAGTACAAAACAACACAAATTTCAAGCCAATGCTAATCCAAAAGAGCGAACATTCTATCAGTACAACGTAACCTGACAACCCCCCCTAATCGTCCTAAAAAAATCAGCACGCAAATAACCAGATTCCAAAGAAAGTGGTGGGTCAGATTTGGGCATCGCCCTGAAATAAAATTACCATTAATGCTCTAAAGTTAAGGGGAATCACCCCTAACCCCTCCGAAGTAGAGGTTAGGGGTGGTTTTTAAAGGGTTAGGGGTAGTTTTATGCTAACACGTGTCCGATATTGGGAAGTTTCGCCTAGACACTCACCACTTGCCACTTTTTTATTTTGGGAAAATTATTTGAGGGCGATGCATTAATAGTCCGCGTTATCCGCGTGCTGATTTTAAAAAGTCATATTTCGATCTTACTGGGGCGATTGTTCTGGTGAATATATTTGTTATAATCAATTCCGTTTTTGCAGAGTATAGATATTACTGTAACGAAAAAATGGGTATGCCCGTTGTAACCGTATTTTTCGCGTATAATTGACTGGTTTCAAAAATAATATGTCGATAACGGGCGAAGGGACATACTGAAGCTGTTTTAAAATTCCTGAAGCTGAACACGCAAGCGCAACAACGTGAAGCGGTTGTTCAAGGGCGAAGCCTATCGCCCTACCGGCTACGGTATACCGGACTATACCCAAACTGTTTTTAAATTCCCGAAGCTGTGGTAAACTCAAGCTGTTTTAAAATTCCCGAAGCTGAACACGTAAGCGTAGCATCGCGAAGCGGTTGTTCATGGGCGAACCCTACCGCCCATACCGGTGTCGGTATAAACAAGCAACGCAGAACGTTAGGCAAGTATAACAACGTGAAAGCGTGGTTGTTGCCTATCACTCATACCGGCTTCGGTATAACCGCTAATACAAAGGTAAATTTAGATGGACATGTCATTGATTTTGGAGTTCGTTCAAGAAGCTCGCGAATACATCGAAGAAATAGAACCCACATTGATCGAAATCAATAACGGCAGCGAAAGTGCCGCCGGAGCAGTTGATTCGGAACTAATTAATTCAGTATTCCGCCTGTTCCACTCAATGAAAGGCGGAGCGGGATTTCTTGCTCTGGCAACTGTAGTTTCCGTTACACACGAAGCGGAAACGTTGCTGGATAAAATCCGCAATGGTAAATTAAGCTTGACCGTACAAATCACCTCAACTCTTTGCAGAGTGCTTGATTTGTTTCGTGAAATGCTTGACCATATTGCGGACACGGGCAACGACGAAGGATTCGATGCGCCTGCCAATGCTATCATTACAGTTCTGAAAAAACATGTTGCCGGTGAACCCGTAGGCGAAAACGAGCTAGTACAATTATTGTCCGCAGCTGGTGGAAATTTCCCAAACGCAACCGACGAAATCACCACGCCGCCCCAAACTGCCGAAGTTGATGATTTATCTTTTGAAATTCTAAAAGACGAACCGTTAAGAACCCCCGTTCCAATTTCGGAATTGCAATTTGCCGCTGTAACTGAACCGGACGATACCGTTGCCCCGACTTCGGTTTCTTCGCCGCCTGTTGAAGATGTAACAAAAATAGTAACAGCCGCAGAAGCGGTGTTGACAAACCTGCAACTCTCGCCGGAAATGCGGCACGGTTTCGTCGCAGAAGCAACCGAACAACTCGACGCCGCCGAACAAGCTCTATTGTTAGTGCAAGACGAAGCAACTGCCGATCCCACCGAAGCACTTAAAGATTTGTTTAGGTATGTGCATAGTTTTAAGGGCAACTGTGGTTTTATGGGGCTTATTGATTTGGAGCATTTGAGTCATACGATGGAGACATTGCTCGACAATTTACGCAGCGGCACAATCAAACCCGACACGACCATTGTTACAAAATTACTCGGTATGGTTGATGTATTAAGGGAGGCAACGAAAGATGTAGAGGAAGGCGGTTCGGCGAAAATTAAAGATTTGCAATCTCACATCCAAACAATAAGCTCTCTGATGGGAACAACTCCAACGGCAACCACACAACCCGCCGCGCCCGCTCAAACGCCGCCCTCCGCAACCCCGCAACTCCCGCCCCAAACCGCAATCAATACCGCCAGAACTCCAGACGCGCCGACAACTCCGCCCGCAACTCCGCCAGTTAAACCGGTAGCACCGCCGCAGTTGCAACTTTCGGACGTTTTGCCTGCGGAAAGAAATGTACCGCAACACCCAGCCGCTCCAACTGTAACCGGCGGTACCGGCGGAACAACAAGCAACGCCTCAAAAGGAAAACAAGATATTCGTGTCGATTTACACAAACTTGATATTTTGATCAATCTTGTTGGTGAGCTTGTGATTGCGGAGTCGATGGTTACTCGTTGTCCTGCGGTAGCACATGTTGAGGACGAATATTACAATCGCGCTAAACATCAATTGCGTAGGATTTGCGATGATTTGCAAGATGTTGCGATGTCGGTGCGGATGATTCCGTTGTCGGCGACTTTCCGCAAAATGATTCGTTTGGTTCATGATCTTGCGACGAAGACGGGCAAACGTATTAAGTTGAATCTTGTTGGCGAGGACACGGAGGTTGACAAGACGGTGATTGAGCAGATTGCGGATCCGTTGGTTCATATTGTGCGGAATAGTTGTGATCATGGAGTTGAGTTACCGGATGAGCGAGTGGGTACGGGCAAGTCGGACACGGGAACGGTAACGCTTGAAGGAAGACACGAAGGCGGCGAGGTTTGGATTATTATCAAGGACGACGGTCGCGGTTTGAACAAGGAAAAAATTATTGCGAAGGCGTTGGAGAAGGGGCTTGCGGGCAGTGAAGTACGTGATTGGTCCGATGATCGGATTTTCAAATTGATATTTGAACCCGGTTTTTCGACGGCGGACAAGGTAACGGATGTTTCGGGTCGTGGTGTTGGGATGGATGTTGTCAAGCGTAATATTGAAAAGTTGAATGGTCGCATAGATATTTCGAGCAAAGCCGGAATCGGTTCAACGTTTACGCTTCGGATTCCGCTCACGCTTGCAATAGTGGATGCGATGTTGGTTAGGGTTGGCGATGGCAAGTATATGATTCCAACGCTGTCGATTCGCGAAAGTTTAGTGCCGACAATGAAACAAGTTACAGTTACGCCAGAAGGTCGTGAGATATTGCGGTTACGTGAGGAGATGGTACCGATAATTCGGCTTTATGATGTTTTTGCTTGCAAGCCCGGTGCGGAAAAGTTGAAGGATGGTATTTTGATAGTTGCGGAGGATGGCGGTCGTTCTTTTGCGTTTTTTGTTGACGAGATCATTGGGCAGCAACAGACGGTGATCAAAGGTTTACCGGATTATATTGGCGAAGCGAATGGATTTTCCGGTTGTACGATTCTTGGTGATGGTACGGTTAGTTTGATAGTTGATGTTGGTGCGGTGAGTCAAATGTCCGGTTCTTTTTCCGCCTCGCCGGTAAATAAATTCCAAGTATGGGAAGAAAACACATCAAACACAACTCGACACGCCGGCACCACCTTCGACGATCTGGAAAACACCGTCGAAATGGCATAATCATAAACGTATGTAACAATCAGGAAATTAGGTGAAAATGAGGTTACATTTTCGTTAAGGTTTTTTGAAAATTCCCTGAATAAATTTTTTTAACACGAAAGTTAAAAAAAACACGAAAAGTTTTTTAAAATTCCCCTTTTCGTGTTTTTCGTGACAAAAAATCCCCTTTATATTTTTTCGCATGTAGGAAAATTGATTTTAAAAAGATTTTGTTATGTTGAGGTATCTTGTTCCATTTCATCCTAAGCGTCATCCGCATTTTTTTACTGATGTGTTGGTTGTAGGCGGTGGTTTAGCGGGTTGTCGTGCGGCGTTGGCGGTTGATCCTTCTCTCAATGTTCTTTTGGTTTGCAAGGATGGGCTTGACAATTCAAATAGTGTCAATGCGCAAGGTGGTATAGCGGCGGTTTGGTCGGAGTCGGACACGTTTGGGGAGCATGTTGAGGACACGATTATTGCGGGCGGCGAGCTTTGTGACAGGTCTGTGGTTGAGCATGTTGTCAATCGTGGACCTTTTGAGATTCGCAAGTTGATAGAGTTTGGTACGAAGTTTGATCGGGCTAGTGGTGGTGAGATGATGCTTGGTCGTGAGGGTGGTCATTGTCGTGATCGGATATTGCATGCCAATGGTGATTCGACGGGGCGAGAGTTAATGCGGTCGTTGATTGTGGAGTTGCGCAAGCGTCCTAACATTCGGATTTGGGAGGACACGTTTGCGTTGGATCTTTTGACTTTTGGTGGTAGTTGTCGTGGTGCGATAGTTTATTGGAAGCGGCATAGTGAGAAGGAGCTTATTTGGGCGAAGCAGACGATATTGGCGAGTGGTGGGATTGGTCAAGTTTATAGGGAGACGACTAATCCTTCGATTGCGACTGGTGATGGTGTTGCGATGGCGTTTCGTGCGGGTGCTGAGATTAGGGACATGGAGTTTGTTCAATTTCATCCGACGGTTTTATATATTGCGGGCAGTAGTCGCAGTTTGATTTCGGAGGCGATGCGTGGTGAGGGGGCGCGGCTTGTTGATCGGGGTGGCTATGAGTTTATGCGTGATTATGATTCGCGTGGTGATTTAGCACCGCGTGATGTTGTCAGTTTGAGTATTGTGCGTCATTTGCAGAAGACCAATGCGTCGAATGTGTATCTTGATTTGACGCACAAACCGAAGGAGTGGATTTATTCTCGTTTTCCGGGTATTGCGGCGACTTGCCAACGTTTTGGAATTGATGTGAGCAAGGACAGGATACCTGTTCGTCCGGGTACACATTTTGCGATGGGCGGGGTATTGGTTGATATGGAGGGTCGAACGACATTGAGTGGTTTATGGGCGGCGGGTGAGGTTTCGAGTACGGGGTTGCATGGTGCGAATCGTCTTGCGTCGAATAGTCTTTTGGAATCGTTGGTGTATGGCGAATCGGCGGGGCGTGGAGCGTCAAGGATTGCCCAAACGATGACGAACGACTGTGATGTTGAACCGATAGAAAGCAGGCCGTTACCGCCGATGGATCAGGCGTTGCAGTTGCCGGAGCGGATTGATTTAGCTGATATTGGTAATTCGCTTAAGAGTTTACTTTGGCGGACGGCGGGAGTGATAAGGGACGGCAACAATTTGAGAGTTGCGTTTGATGACACGTTGCAATGGTCAAGATATATTTTGTCGCAAAATTTTTCGGATGTTGCGGGTTGGGAGGTTCAGAACATGCTTATTGTCGCGCGTTTAATACTTGAGGGTGCGTTATCAAGGTGTGAAACGAGAGGTGCCCACAACCGAGAAGACTACTCCCAAAAATCCCCCAACGCCCAACACACCACCATAGTAAACAAAGAAATAATCTGATATACCGTAGCCGGTAGGGCGATAGGCTTCGCCCTTGAGCAACCGCTTCACGTTGTTGCGCTTGCGTGATCCGCTTCGGGAATTTCAAAACAGCTTGAGTATATACTCACCCCTCCGCCAAAACAAAAAAATCACACAAAAACTTTTAGAAAGAGTTTTTAAAAAGCCCTAAAAAAACAAACCCGCATTTCCTTTTTGTCCCCAATGTCTCTTATGTTCCTTTAACCTAAAAAAGAAAAATGAAAAAGTGTATTTTGGTTGTGTTAGTTATTTTTTTGAGTGTTGTTGTTAATCAGCGGTTGGTGTGTTGTGAGGAGTTGGGGAAGTTGGTTGTGGTGCATTTGTGTGATCCGCAATTGGGGATGGGTGGATTTGATGCGGATTTAGCGCGTTTTGAGCAAGCGGTTCGGCAAGTCAATCAGCTTTCGCCGGATGTTGTGGTTATTGCTGGGGACATGGTGAATGATATTAAGAGTGAGCGGGAGGTAGTTGCGATTAAGGGGCAGATTGCCAAGTTAAAGCCGCCGGTTTTATTGACTGCGGGCAATCATGATTTACCAGATCCGGTAACGGCGGAGGGGTTGGAGCGTTATAGGCGTATTTTTGGCAATGATTTTAATACGTTGGAGTGCAAGGGTTGGGTGTTAATATCTGCTAATTCTCAACTGTGGCGCAAGGCTCCGGCGGGTGAGGTTGAGCGGCATGAAAAGTTATTGAGTGAATCTTTGCAAAAGGCGAGGAGGGGCAATGTATACTCAAGCTGTTTTGAAATTCCTGAAGCTGACGCAAGCGTAGCATCGCGAAGCGATTGTTCAAGGGCGAAGCCTACCGCCCATACCGACATCGGTATACCTATAATTTTGATTACGCATATTCCGCCGTTTGTGTCGAGTGCTGACGAGAAGGACGATTATCACAATATTCCTAAGATCAAGCGGGGTGAGTTACTTGAGAAGTTTGAGCAAAGTGGTGTTATTATTTGGTTATCTGGTCATTTGCATAAGACGTTGAAACGCAAGCATGGCAAAATTACTATTTTGAATGGCGAGACGACGAGCAAAAATTTCGACAAGCGTCCTTATGGATTTCGTTTGCTCACAATCCAACCAGACAAGCAATTTGATTGGACTTTTGTTCCGTTGAAATAATTTCCCTTTTAAAAATATTGGCACACAGAAAACGCAGATTTTAAAGGTGTTCGCGGATCTGATTTATTCTCTGATTTTGCGAATATCATTCTCTGCTCTGTGTCATCTGCGTGCTATATTTTTGTATTGATCAAGGTGTATTTTTTTTGGTTTTTGGTTTTTGTCGGAGTTTTGCGACGGCTTCGTTTTTATTTCGCAGTGCTTTTTCGACGAGTTTAACGAACCTATCGACGACATCTGGTGGCAGGGCGTGTTCTAATTCGCATGCGAGTTGTGATGCTTCTTCTTGTTCTATTTCGAGCAAGTTGTGTAGTAGTCTGAAGAATATATCGTGTCGTCGGACGATACCTTTTGCCTCAAGTTCACCTTTTGGTGTTATTCGGACTTCTTGGTATGGTTCGTAGTCGATGTAACCTTGTACTTGCAGGTGGTGCAATGCGGTAGTTACGGTTGATTTATGGACGTTGAGACGTTTTGAGATTTGTCCTGACCGGGCGTAGCCGTGTTTTTGTGCGATGTGGTAGATTGCTTCTAAGTAATCTTCCATTGCTGCGGTTAACGGATTTCCGTGACGAATGTTTTTTGGCATAAAAGCCTCCTTGAAGTTGTGGGTATTCACACTTAAATTTCGGCAATTTCTAATGCCGAATGATTTTATTGTGTGCAAGTGAATTTGGTCAATATTTTTTTCTTTTAGTAACAATGAAATCGTCAAATGGAAAGTTCTAAAAAATCATTAGTTCTGTAACAGTAGTGTCCTCGCTGCTGTTACAGTTGGTTTTTATACCGTAGCCGGTAGGACGATAGGCTTCGCCCTTGAACAACCGCTTCACGTTGTTGCGCTTGCGTGTTCAGCTTCAGGAATTTTAAAGTAGCTTCAGTATAGAACCGCCTAATACTAATTTCGATTCGATTTCAAAAACGATAATTCCCGATTAAGGCTAGTTGTGGATTATGCGGTTTGTGCTTGGAAAAATTTTTTTTTGGGCTACAATTCCGCCGCTGTCGGCAACTAAACTTAAAAAGTTCGGTAATTGTACAAAGTAGATTTTTTTTTTCAATAAGCCGATTTCGGGTTTGGGGAATTTTTTTAAAAAATAATTTTATTCGGATTGGGTCGATTTCTATCGATTTAAAATCGACTGAATTTGAAATAGTTTGTTTTTGGCAAATGGGAGTTTCTCAAAACTCTTCGATTCCACATTTTGTCCCTTAAGCATCGTCGAGGAATAAATGTACCATTGTACTCAAGCTGTTTTGAAATTCCCGAAGCGGAACACGCAAGCGCAACAACGTGAAGCGGTTGCTCAAGGGCGAAGCCTATCGCCCTACCGGCTACGGTATAACAATCAATACACATTTGTATTTTAGTGTTTTTTGTGAAATTTGGGAAAAAATATTTTCGGGCAGTGCCTTATTTCCTTTGTGTCCCTTTTTGTCATTTAAAAATTATGTGTGATATATCGTTTGAGATTTTTGATTTTTCTGGTTTGGATTTATTGTGTCGGGTGTTATCGGAGTTTTTGCCGGATGGTGCGGTTGTGGTGTTATCGGGGACGTTGGGGGGTGGGAAGACGTGTTTAGTTCAAGGTATTGCGAGTTATTTGGGGATTGGTGAGGGGGTTGTTATGAGTCCGACATTTGTGTTGGTGCGGGAGTATGAGGGGGAGCGTTGGGTTTATCATTTTGATGTTTACAGGCTTTCGAGTGAGGCGGAGTTTAGGCAACTTGATCCAGACGATTATTTTGATCGTGGCGGGTTAACGTTTATTGAGTGGGGGGACAAATTCCCGCAAGTTTTACCGGAGGAGAGGCTAGAAATCAAAATAGAGATCACTGGCGAAACCTCAAGAAAATTCCAAATCACATCAACCGGAACAAAATTTGATCAAACGATGGAAGCCCTAAAAAAATCTATTACCTCGTTATGAATAATTTTGTAAAAACGAAAAAAGGGAAATTTTAACCACTGAGAGCACAGAGATAAATTTTTTGAGTACGAAAGAAATGAAATAAACGACAATTTCATTTTCAACTCTTTCGTATATTTTCGTATTTAAAAATCCCCCTCTGTGTTCTCTGTGGTTTAAATTCCCCTTTTTCGTTTTTTTCGTGCTTTTCGTGTTTAAAAATCCTCTTTTCTTTATTTGAAATCTAGAGTTGATTGCCAAGCGTTTTTTAGTTCGTTGATTTGTGCGGTGAATAGATTTCCGAACTGGATTTGTTTTTTATCTGTTACGTAACCGATTTTTTTGATTGGTTGTGAGTTGAAGATGGATTCGAATTTTGTGGTGTTATTTGGGTGAATTTCGGCAACGAATCTGCTATTTGATTCGCTGAATAGAGTTATTTCGTCGAGGTTATTATTTAGGGTTGCGCCTAGGTTTCCTCCGAAGCACATTTCGGCGATGGCGACGGCTAATCCCCCTTCGCTCAAGTCGTGCAAGCTTTCGACCAATCCTTCGTAAACGGCGGTATTCAAGGATTCGTAGAGTTTTCGTGCGGTTGGGATATCGAGAGTTGGGGTGGTATTGTTTTTGAGGTTGTGTAGTATTGCGAAGTGTGAGCCTCCGAGTTCATTTTTTGTTGTGCCGATTTGGTAGAGTATATTATTTTTTTGTTTGAGGTCCATTGTTATGCAATTTGCGATGTCGTTTATTTGTCCCATTGCTGAGATTAGCAATGTTGGCGGGATGGCGGCATTTTTTTTGTCTAGTGTACGAAATTCGTTATTTAGGCTATCTTTACCGCTGATGAATGGTGTACCGAATCCGACGGAAGTGTCGTAACAAGCGATAGCGGCTTCGACCAGGCTACCTAATGTTTCTGGTTTTTCGGTATTTCCCCAACAGAAGTTATCGAGGATGACGATTGATTGCAATTCTGCACCGACGGCGATGGCGTTTCGGATGGCTTCATCGATGCCGGAGGCTGCCATGCGGTAGATGTCGAGGTCTCCGAAGAGTGGGTTCATTCCGCAAGCGATTACCAATCCTTTGCGTGAGTTGAGGAGTGGTCGAACAACAGCTGCGTCGCTTGGTGCGTCGTTATTTAAGCCGATGAGTGGTTTGATGATGCTTCCGCCTTGAACTTCGTGATCGTACTGTCGGATGATCCAATGTTTGCTGGCGATGTTGGGGGAGCTTAGTATTTGTTTGAGGTCGGACAGGTAGGATTCGCCGGTTTTATTATTTTTTTTGCAAGTGGTATTATTGGGCAAATTATTTTCCGCAACATTATTTTCCGTAGCATTTAGTTTTGTGTAAGGTTGAGAGTATATTGCTTTTCTTATGACTGGTGGTCGTCCTTTGTGTAGAAATTCCATATTGATATTTGCGACGATTTGGTTGTGGAATTTCAATATTAGTTTTCCGGTTGGTTCGAATTTTCCCAGTGCGGTTGCTTCAACGTTTTCGGAGTTGCAAAGTTTTTTGAATTTTTCCCATTTTTCGGCTGGTACGGCGAATACCATTCGTTCTTGGGATTCTGATATCCATATTTCGGAGTAGGTTAGTCCTTCGTATTTTAGGGGAGTGTTTGACAATTCGACGGTTGCGCCTATTTTTTCTCCCATTTCGCCGATTGCGCTGGACAATCCTCCTGCGCCGCAATCTGTAACAGCATTATACAATTCTTGATCGCGTGCTATTAACATTATGTCGAGAACCATTTTTTCTGTTATGGCGTTACCGATTTGTACTGCGCCGCCGGACACGGATTCGCTTTCGCTTGTTAATTCGGTGCTACTGAAGGTTGCGCCGTGTATGCCGTCTCGACCGGTTTTACCTCCGACGACTACGATGAGGTCGTTATGTTGTGTTGATTTGAAGGATTTATTTTTGGGCAATATCCCTATGTTACCGCAAAAGACGAGTGGGTTATTGAGGTATCGTTCATCGAAATAGACTGCGCCGTTGACGGTTGGGATGCCCATTCTGTTACCGTAGTCTCGGACGCCGGCGACGACACCTTTCATGATTCGGCGTGGGTGCAAAACGCCGGTGGGGATTTTATCATCGGTGGTATTGGGTGGTGCGAAGCAGAATACGTTTGTGTTTGCGATTGGTTTTGCGCCGAGACCTGTACCCATAGGGTCTCTGATTACGCCGCCGAGTCCGGTATTTGCGCCGCCGTAGGGTTCGAGGGCGGACGGGTGGTTGTGGGTTTCGACTTTGAAGCAAACGTTGTAGTTATTGTCGAAGGCGACGATACCGGCGTTATCGGAGAAGACGCTGATGCAATGTTTAGCGATGTATGGGTTTTCGGCGATTAGTTTTTCGGTTGCGGCGAAGATGGTTTCTTTGAGCATGTTATTGAACATGCGTGTAGTGGTTGTTCCGTCGGGGTTATGTTTGGTGTAGTGGATGTGTCCGGCGAGGGTTTTGTGGGAGCAATGTTCGCTCCAAGTTTGGGCGATTGTTTCGAGTTCAATATCGGTGGGGTTACGGTCGAGTTTATGAAATTCGGATTTAATTGTTTGCAATTCGGCGAGGGACAAGTAAAGTTGTTTATTTGTGCTGAGGAGTAGGAGTTCCTGATCGTTCATATTGAGGAGTGGGACGGTGATCAGGTCAAATTTATGTTCGGAGTGGGAGTGTGGCAAATTTTGTTTGAGGGCAATTTCGTCGTATTGTGATTGTGATGTTATGGGGTTGGGCAACAAGTGATCGAATGGCAATTCACCAAAAACGACTTGTTCAACTGCATCGTTCGCGAGCAATTTTGTCGCGAGTAATTCCAGTGAATTTTTGAAAACAGATTTCGGTCGATTTTGGTCGTTTTCTATCGACTGACAATCGACCGAATCTGCAATAATTCCTTTTATGTTATTTTTATTTGAGCTTGTGATGTAGTATTTTTTGAAGGTTCTAACGGCGCGGGCGTTGATTCCCCAATCTTCCATAACTTGTTTAACGTTTTCGGCAACAGTATCGGTTACGCCGACCTTGGGCAATATGTAGATAATATTGTCGGGTTGTGTTTTTGGGTTTTGATCAATTGGGGTCGGCTCAATTTTGCGGATATTGGTTTTGGCAACGATTTTATCTGCGAGCAAATTTTCGGTGATGTTGTGGATTTGTTGTTCGGAGCAATTCCCTTCGATCAAGTATCCGTAGGCGGAATTGATTTTCAGATCAGTGAAGCCGAGATCGGTGGCATCGTGTGTTATGGCGGCACCGTGTATATCGAGTTGGCTATCCGCTGGCAGAATAGTTATTTCCCAAAGCATAAAATATATGTATTCCTTTTTGTTTCTATACCGTAGCCGGTAGGCGATAGGTGTCGCCCCTAAACAACCGCTTCACGTTGTTGCGCTTGCGTGTCCAGCTTAGTGAATTTTAAAACAGCTTGAGTATAATTACCCCCAAACAAGTTGAAGGATTCTAGCAGACACAAAAACAAAAACAAGACTACGCCCAAACAATCACGAAAATGGGAGATTTTTTTAACACGAAAGGCACGAAAATTACGAAAAGCACGAAAAGGTTTTAAATTCCACTTTCGTGTCTTTCGTAACTTTCGTGCTTTTCGTGATGAAAATTTAGGAAGACAGGAGAATTTCTAAAAGTTGATTTTATTCGAATTTGGTCGATTTCTATCGAATAAAATCGACCAAATTTGAAAATAATTTGTTTTTGGCAAATAGGAAGTTGGGGGCTTGTCGTGTTGGCGGTGTGTGTTAAAATGGTCGACTCTTCTGTGTTGTGTGGAAATTTTGTACCGTGATCAAGTTGTTTACTGTACTGCGTAAAGATTCCCGAAGCCTTTTATTTGTGCTGGTTTTTGTGGTATTTTTGGGGTTGGAGAATATTGGAATAAATTTTGGAGGATTAACGAAATGAGTGATCAAGTATTGAGGCTTGTCGAGGCGAATTGTGTCAAACCCGCGTCGGAGGTTAGCGAATTTGAGATTGGGGACACGGTCAATGTTCATTGTCGTATTCTTGAGGGCGAAAAGGAACGCATACAGTTATTCAACGGAGTTGTGATAGCGCGTAGCGGTAGCGGGACACGCGAGATGTTTACGGTTAGGCGTATTGTTGCTGGCGAAGGTGTTGAGCGGAAGTTCGCAATACATTCACCGCGAATCGCAAAAATCGAAACGGTACGCAGTGCGGTTGTGCATCGGGCAAAACTGTATTTTCTGCGTGATCGTGTTGGTAAGGCGGTGCGGCTCAAAGAGAGAATTGTCAAGCGTAAGGTTGATGAGACTGTTGTCCAGAAGACAAAAAAACGCGGCTCAAAAGGCAAGAAAAAAGCAGCCGTCGCAACCACAACACAAACTTCAACCACATCAGTTGAATAAAATTTGTCGGTGAACGGATAATAAATTTTTGGCACGCAGACGACGCAATTTGAAAAGTATATTCGCAAGATCAGAAAATGAAATCTGATCTGCGATTGCTTTTTAGAGTCTGCGTTTTATGTTTGCCATGTTGTAATTGTCGGTTTGTACTATGCAAAATGCTTTTTCGGTGGATGTTGAGGATTATTATCAAGTTGGTGCGTTTTCGCGGATAATTTCTTTTGGTGATTGGGGCAATTGGGAGTCGCGAGTTGTAGCCAATACGCGGAGAGTTCTTGATATATTTGATGCGCTGGCTGAGCCGGTCAAGGCGACGTTTTTTGTTCTTGGTTGGGTGGCGGAGCGGTATCCTGAGCTTGTGCCGGAGATAGTTTCTCGTGGGCATGAAATTGCTTCTCATGGTTTTTGTCATCGTCTTGTTTACGAGCAAACGGAATCTGAGTTTCGCGAGGATGTTGTGCGGGCGCGTCAAATATTGATCAGCCAATCTGGACAAGAGGTAATTGGTTTTCGTGCGCCGAGTTTTTCTATTGTCAAGCGTACGTCGTGGGCGCATGAAATTTTGGCGGAGGCTGGTTACAAATACGACAGCAGTGTTTTCCCAATTCATCACGACTTGCACGGCAACGCTGACGCGCCGCGGGAAATTCACACAATAGAAACGGTTGCGGGTTCGATTCAAGAATTTCCGCCTGCTGTTGTGAGATATTTTGGGCAAAATTTACCGGTTAGCGGCGGTGGTTATTTTAGGTTTTTTCCATATTTTGTAACAAAAATGTGTTTGCGTTCGGTGAACAAACAAGATATGCCGTTTGTGTTTTACATTCATCCTTGGGAGCTAGACCCCGACCAACCCCGCATACCAAACGCGCCGTTGAAAAGTCGTTTCAGACATTACCTAAATCTAAAACGCACGTCTCAAAGATTAACAAAACTACTAAACGACTTCAATTTCACAACAATAAAAAACATTTTGCACCTACATCATTGAGTTAACACATTTAAAAATCAGCACGCAGATAACGCGATTTTGTAAGGATAATCGCAAGATCGGAAAATAAAATCTGATCTCGCGAATATCTTTAACAATCTGCGTCGTCTGCGTGCTGATTCTTTAAACAGGATAAGGTAAAAGATATTGGGAAATTTTCTTTGGTATATTTGTCTGGTGAATTTTCATTTTAGGTGTTATTTGAGAATACAGAAAAAATTTTAAAACTTAACGCAATCTTAATATTCTCTTAATATTTTCTTAACATATTGGAAGTAAAATTATTGGCGGACACAAGGGAAAGTCTGTGGTATGACTTGTTGTGTTTTCCAAAAAGTTTGGCAACTGTTGCCAAACTATTTCCAGTTTTCAAATTTCTTAAAGGAGAAATTAAAATGTCAAAACGTCAATTTTCATTTGACTGTACTCTGCTAATATCCCCATTCCAAATCATCAAAATATGTCGGGAAATATTTCATTTATTCCCTAAAAGGCATGTTAAGATAGGGGGGGGGGGGGGACTAAGTAGAGTTAAACGAGAAGCTTTCAATCGCGTCGAACTGCTGGTAGTTATTGCGATTATCGGTGTGTTAATCGCGTTATTATTGCCAGCGGTACAAGCTGCACGTGAGGCGGCGCGACGGATTCAATGTAGTAACAATCTCAAGCAATTGGGACTGACTGTCCACAATTTTCACGATACACAAAACGGATTACCGCCGTCATGTATCGCAGTTAATGGTGCCAGTTTCTACATCTTGCTATTACCTTACCAAGAACAGCAACCTTTGTACGACTACTTTGTTTCGTTGCCCGACAAGGACAACAACAATGCCGGAAAACTTGGTAAAAATATTACCGGAACATGGTGGAAAGATCGTGTTGACAACAAAGATGCTTTCAAAAGTGTGAATAGTTTGTATTGCCCGTCCAGACGTACCAAAGCGCAACGAATAACGGAAGCACCTGACGGTGGAGCTGGAATGTTGACAGATTACGCTTGGGCAAGGTACTACAATCACAAGAATTGGGTGCTATTTGATGCAGATGTAACTCTTGAACTCGGTCCTGTTCGGATAGCAAGCGGCACAATGGATAGACCTGAATGGCGTGATTCCTTTTCTTGGTTGAGCGACGGAACAAGTAATCAAATCTTAATGGGTGAACGTTATCTTGCCACCGGTAAACAAACAAGTTGCGAAAAATCTGCCATTGGTACAGATTTAGGAAGCCTTGATTGTCAAATTATCGCGGCAAATAATACAGAATCCAAATCAATTTCTTTACCGCGATCACATTTCGCAATGGTACAGAATCCGTCAGTTGGCAATCGTACTCCAATTGCATCACATACAAAACCTTATGCAGGAGGTTGGTTCACACATGGTTTCGGAAGTTCGCATCCGGGCATTTGCAATATGCTTCGGGCGGATGGTTCCGTGTTCGGTTTTTCGGTAAATTTGAGTCAAACAATGGGATGTAATTGGGTCAGTACCAATGATGGTAATGTGGTTACTGTGCCATAGATTACAGAACCATTTTGATTGACATACTCAAGCCGTTTTAAAATTCCTGAAGCTACGGTAAACCTACAACACAGAGCGTTGGGCAAGCGTAGCATCGCGAAGCGGTTGTTCAAGGGCGAAGCCCGGCTACGGTATAAAGAACACGCAAACGCAACAACGTGAAGCGATTGTTTATGGGCGAAGCCTACCGCCCATACCGGCTTCGGTATAAAATTTCAACAATTTCAACAATTATTATTAAACGTTTACTTTACTCTTTTTTCGTTATTGTATTAGTCTGTGGTTGCGGCAATTCAAATATCTCTTTGACTGGAAATGTCAAATTTGATGATGGAAATCCTTTAGCCAACGGTACGGTTATGTTATCAACGGATACGGAATCGTTTATAGGACGGATTAGTCCAAACGGAAATTTTGTTATGGAAACCTCAGAGAATAAATCGGGGATTCCGGCTGGCAATTACACCATCAGTGTGTCGTCCGCTCCAGCCTACGGCGAAGAAGATTTAGTCGCCGAATCGTCCGCCAAACCACCAAATATTGAAGTTATACGAGGTAAAAATGCAACTTTGGAAATCACCGTCCAAAGAGCAAAACAGACCGGAGGCGGTGTTGGCGATAGGATTATACCGTAGCCAGCAAGGCGATAGGCTTCGATATAGTATTAAAACGATTAAAAAAATAAGCACGCAGATAACGCAGATTTTGTCAGGATATTCGCAAGATCTGAAAACGAAATCTGATCTTTTCCAATCTGTGTTGTCTGCGTGCTGATTTTTTTATTATGCGACTTTTTTTCCTGTTGTTGTTTTTTGTGTTGTTGGGATGACTTTAGGCGGGTCTAGGATATCGGCTAGCATTTTATCGCAAGTATTGTAAACGGTTTTTGTATCGATTGTGTCCATTGGTATTCGTGAGTTTTTATTTTGTGGTGCGTTGTTTGGCAATTTTTGTATTGCGCAATTATTTTCTCCGTAGGGCGCGTTTCGTTTTACATCTGTTGCGCCAAATAGTCCGATACAATTTGCTTCTACTGCGGCGGCGATATGCAATTGTGCGGAATCCGAACCGACTACAATTGTTGCCCGTCTTGCAATCGCCGCAAATTCGTTGAGCGTGATAGGTGGCGCAAGTATCGCCGTTCCGTCAACCCCGCTCACCACTCGTTCCGCAAATTTCCGATCCACCTCACTCGACCAACACACAATAGACGGCAAATTCCATTGCTCTGATAAATAATTCGTCAACTCCGTATAACGCTCCTCACGCCAAAGTTTATACTCCGCCTCCGCACCAACACACACAATCGCAAAATTGCCATGCAAACCGCTACGATTCAAAATGCCTTGCGCACAATAACGGTCAATCTCACACTCAAACAGATCGAAATTTATACTTGAACCATAGATTCCCAACGCTTGAAGAAGCTGCAAATTTTGCTCGACAATATGATCGGTATCTGTTGCAACAAGACGATTATTTAACCATCGGCTTATTTCGTAACCGTTATTGTTACCGAATCCGATACGAACGTTTGCCCCTGAAATCCACGCGGCAAACGCACTTTTGAATCGGTTTTGCAAATCTATTGTTACGTCCGGCGCGAATGATCGTAAACGTTTTCGTAACCGCATCGCCTCGCTCCACGAATGCAAATAACGATCTTTCACAATAATTAAACGGTCAAGCGAAGGAAGCCTATTAAGTAACGCCGAATTTGTTTCTTCGGTCAACCACGCAAGCTCAACATGCGGAAAACGCAACCTGAGCGTAGGCAAAATCGGTAAACCTTGCACGACATTAACCGTATCTGAAAAACATATAATTAAAATTCGCCGTATCCGTTGCATATTTCGATCAAATCGAATTGATTTTTGCATTTTTATAAACCGAAGCCAATGTAGGGGAATTTTCTAAAAATACTATTTGCTATACCGTAGCCGGTAAGGCGATAGGCTTCGCTCCTGAATAACCGCTTCACGTTGTTGCGCTTGCGTGTTCAGTTTCAGGAATTTTAAAGTAGCTTCAGTATAAAAACAAACTATTTCAAATTCAGTCGATATAAATTGACCGAATTCGAATAAAATTAATTTTTAGAAATTCTCATAGGGAATTTTTGAAAACCTCATTTCCACTTAATTTTTTAACAAAGCAACCTCAGTAGCCAATGAATCCCCCCACACCCAACCTCATTACCTAATTTGATTATTTCACGCCAACACAAAACCTGTTTATACCGTAGCCGGTAAGGCGATAGGCTTCGCCCTTGAACAACCGCTTCGCGATGCTACACTTGCGTGTCCAGCTTCAGGAATTTTAAAACAGCTTGAGTATAATGAGGTTAGTGTTTTTTTAATTATTTGCTACTGAAGTTGTTTAGTTAAAAAAATTAGGTGAAAATGAGGTTATGTTTTCGCTAAAGGATTACTGAAAATTTCCTGATCTTTGTCATGCGATAATGTACTCAAGCTGTTTTAAAATTCCTGAAGTTGAACGCGCAAGCGTAACATTGCGAAGCCTACCGCCCATACCGGTTTCGGTATAGCAACACCCACAAATTACACATCACGACATCGCACAAAACGAAGTATAACAATTTTCCGGCAACCAACGCAAGATCAATTTACAACTATTCCTTCAATTGAATTTTTGGCACACAAATATTTAGGCATTGCTCTGAAATAAAAATCACTAATGCTCTAAAGTTAGGGCTGGTTTTATATTGTACTCAAGCTACTTTAAAATTCCTGAATCTGAACACGCAAGCGCAACAACGTGAAAAAATTGATCTGGACTCGGTTGTCTGAAATCTGCATAATTCGCGGTGTGGGAGTGTATAGTTCATTATTGCAAGAATTCTGATCACAAACCACCTGATAATTTTATTTTTTATTTACTCACGTTATATACAGAGTTATTTATTGTACAATAATATAGATCGACAATGCATCAGGCATATTCAAGCTGCTTTAAAATCACTGAATCCGAACACATGAGCGCAATATTGCGAGCGGTTTTTGTTATTATGATTATCGTTGCGTTTATTGTTTGCGCGAGCGGTACGCTTAAATCGCAAGGATTTGACGTGCTTCGGCTTGCCAGTACACACATTAACGCCGAAGTAAATTTGCAGGACGGCAACGAAATTTATCAATCGGGAAATTCTGTACAATTGCGAGTTACGGGTTCGCTCACTCTTGCGCGAAATTTTTCGCCGATACGAACCACTCCGCCCAAAATTACAAGAAATCTAATTATTCACGTCGGCGTTTACCAAATTCCCGAACCAAACGGCTTGACTATCACTCCCGAATCAAAACGCTCCGATACGTCGAAAAAAACGCCCGAATACGAAAACGAATTTCCAATAACAATCTCAACCGATTCGCCATACAACTTTCCTGTTACTTTTCTTGCCCCTCAAAATGACGGTGTTTACGAAATTATTGTATCGTTCTACGCACAAGGTCAACCTTCATTGCCTCGCAGTTTTTCTAAACCTGACATCGAAATTGTTAAACAAATTGTCATCGTCAACTCTGCCCCTAAACGCCGTTCTTTGTCCGCCGCCGAATCCGGTAATCTTACATTTGATAAAGAACTAATCGAACAAAACAATACTCAAAAAAACGAATGGTGGAAACCAAATTTAAGACGATTGCCCACAATTCCTACGCCGAAATTGCCATCATTTATTGACCGTAGCCAAGCAACAAATACTACTCCCGCCAGTAACTTCCGTTTTGCAATAAATAAAAATTCACTCGCGCCGTTTTTTGAACAATATATAAATCAAATTACAAATCTTGCGGAAAGTAATAATAACAATATAACAAAAACTGAAAATAATTATTCAATTTTACATCCGTCCGACGATAAATTTTCACCGTATTCGTGGAATGCGATTCCGCTTAATTTGCATGAAATCGGCAAGCCGCATTTGATTGAGATTGATTATCCATTATCGGCTTCGCAGAAACTTGAGATTGCTGTTGTTGAGGCGATTGACGGCGAGCATGTTGTGAGTGCGGAGTCGTGTATTCATGTTACGGAAACGGTCGGGCAAGCTATCGCGTCGGCGGGATCGGAGGCGAATAACACGCATAAGATTTTGTTCTGGTCAAAAACAAAAACGCCGACATTGTTGTTGATGAATCGCACGGGACGAAATTGTATTTTCGGCAATGTTAAGTTGTACAAAATAACATCTGACTCAATTTCGCGTCAATATAAATTCGTTCCCAAACGTCTTGTTGCCGGTTATCTCAACAAGCCCGAAATGTTGCTTCAACTTGCGTCAACTGTTGAAAAAACAGACACAACACCAAATCCTAACTCCGCCAAAATAACTAAAATTCCCGCTCGTGATTGGCAGACGCTTTATGAATCCGCCAATCGATTAGTTGAGATTTTACATTGGAATGGATTTGACGGCGTGATGTTAAATGTTGCCTCAAATGAAGCGATTTTGTACCGATCCGATTCAGCGAAATTGGAATCACCGCGTGATATGCTTGAATTGTTGCATAAATTATTTGATCGCGAAACATTCTCGCTGATACCCGCCGTCAACTTCAACATGCGGCTGCCAAAAATTGACAGCATAATACGAAACAATCCGCAACTCGCTTACGAACTTTTGCAATTCGATACGGAACCGCCGTCAAATCAATCCGAAATTAACGTTACAATAAATAATAACGAAACGGACAAATCAAAAACACGTTATAACTTTCTTCACCCAATCGTCAAAGAAACATTGCTCAACACGATTCGCGAAATCACAACACGTTACGGAACACATCGATCTTTTGGCGGAATTGGTGTTATACTTGCGCATGACAGTCATACGCTTTTAAATGATCCGTTTAAGTCACTTGATGACAGAACGATCCGCGAATTTACAAGAGAGACCGGAATACAGATACCGGAAGCGCAATTTGCAGAAATTCGTGATCGGATTGAGGCGAGGGCAATTTTTTTGCGCAACAATAATGCAACATTTGATGCGTTTGTCAATTGGCGCAACGTTAAAGTAAAAGAATTTTATCAAGAAGTTGTCAAGACGATTACTGATGTTCGTCGTGATGCACGGTTGTATTTAGCCGCCGACACAATTTTGGATCGACCTGAAGTTAAGAAATTTTGCCTTCCGTCTCTTCCGCGTTCCGGTACGGTGTTGTTGTCGCAACGATTACTTGGTTATGATCCGGCGTTAATTTGTGATATTCCGTCTGTAACTTTTTTGCGTCCGTCGCGTAGATCGCCCGATATGCAAAACGAATCCGCAGCTGTTTACAGTGATTTTGATGTCGTGAATACCGGCGCACAATTTATTCGTAACGAAATTTCATTCGGCACATTATTTTTTGACGATTTTGACCAATCGCCATCCGTTCCGCCGTCAATTCATAACCGTAGCCGGTTCGTAAAACAACTAGCTCAATCCGATGTTGCAATGTTTTTTGACGGCGGTAATTCTTTGTTGAGCGGCGAAAATGATTCGTTGCGTGAATTGCTCGCCGTGTTCCGTCAACTTCCAGCGTTGCCCTTCAAGACTTTTTCATATCCGCAAAATCAATCAGTTTACACTCCAACCAGCGCAACAATAAATCCCACGCCAAACGCATCAACAAATCCATCGTCAACTTTATCATCGTCCGCGTCGTCCGTTCCAGATGAAAAATCATTGCAGCCTGTTACTGTTCGGTATGTGAATAATGGTTTGGGTTTGTTCGTTTATATTGTCAACGATGCGCCGTTTGAAGTGCGTGTGGATGTTGGGTTTAGTGTTGCGGAAGGTGCGGGATTTTATGAGTTAAGCGGTCAAAAAAAATGTGAGACAAGAGCTTGGAATGGCGGTCGGCAAACGGGTTCATTTAGGGTTGAGGCGTATAATTTGACGGCGGTTTATGTACACGATGCGGCGGCGTTTATTGAGAATGTGGAGGTGTTGCTTCCCGAACATATTTGCGGCGCGAACGGAATTTTGCACAAGCGGGTTAAAGAACTCGGTCAACGTATTCAAATTGCAAGATCAGGAATAAAATGGAATAAATTAAATAACACAGGATTCGACGAAGAACGCGGCGAACGGGATTTCAAAAAAACAGATTTGCCGCAAAATATTTTGCAAAATTCGCCCGAACACATTAACGTCAGCAACTACGAATACAGTGAATATCACGGTTGGCAAGCTCTTTCGACTAACGGAGCGTCTGCCAATATTGATCGGGCGGTTAAGCATGAGGGCAATGCGAGTTTGAGGTTGTCGAGTACGGGTACGGACAAAAATATTTGCGTGAGCAGTGACCCGTTTGAAATTCCGACAACCGGTCGGCTTTTCGTTTCGCTTTTTGTCGGCATAAAAGATTTCGCGGGACAAAATAGAACCGGCTCAACAAATTTGCCCGTAACAACGACAACAATATCAAATAAATCAACAGTTGGAATTGACACGCCGTTATTATTTCAGTTATCGATTGTCGGGTTGGGCGGTGTTGAAGGCAACAACGGAAACAGCGTGGGATCGGACAAACTGATTAATCGTACATTTAATATGGATTCGTTGTTAAAACCGGTTTCACGTGGTGCAAGTGTTGGCGGCGGTGTTGCGGTTGCGGACGGCGTTCAATGGTTCAAGGTGGTGATTCCGTTTGAACAACTTCCAATGAGTACGGGCAATGATGTGGTTTTGCGTTTTAATTTAATCGGGTCGGCTACGGTTTGGGTTGATGATATTACGTTGTATCAAGTCGCGTTTACGCCGGAGGAGACGAATGAGTTATTAAAATTATTGTCGGCGGCGGATGTTCGCAGAGCGAAGTATCGGGTATCAGATTTATTGAGACTTTTTGATAGTTATTGGGCGCAATTTTTGTTACACAATATACCTGACCCAAACAACACAACACCACCTGCAAATATTACAACAAACAATTCACCAAATAACATTTCTCCAAATACAAAAATTGCCTCGCTACAAAAAGAACAAAGCATACCAAATAAACCCACAAAAACCGGAATACTACAACGCGTAAAATCGTGGGTAACATGGAAATAATACGTTCTGGGAGAAGCACGCAGATAACGCAGATTTGATGGGTGTTCGCGGATATTTTTTTGATGTCGAAAATTTTTAATCATTGTTATATACTCAAGCTGTTTTGAATTTCCCGAAGCGGAACACGCAAGCGCAACAACGTGAAGCGATTGCTCAAGGGCGAAGCCTATTGCCCTACCGGTTACGGTATATCATTATTTTTCTTTATTTTTACGATGAGAGCGGTTTCAATTGTGGTTGTGTTGGTTCTTACGTTTACGCATTTGGCGAATGATCTTTTTCAAACGTTTTTTCAAGCGATTTATCCGCAGATCAAAGAGACGTTATCATTGACATTTACACAAATAGGATTTATTACCTTGACCTTTCAATTTACGTCGTCAATTTGTCAACCCGTAGTTGGTTATGTAACTGACAAGCGACCGTTTCCTTATTTGTTGCCTTTTGGGATGGTGTCAACTTTGATTGGTGTCGTTTTGATTTCGTATGCTGATAGTTTTGCGGCTGTGCTTATTTCTGTTGCGTTTATTGGGGTGGGGTCGGCGGTATTTCATCCTGAGGCATCGCGGATAGTGTTTTTGGTTTCAGGTACGCGGGTTGGTTTTTTTCAATCTTTATTTCTTGTTGGCGGCAATGTCGGCGGTTCTTTTGGTGCATTACTCGCGGCAATTTTGATTGCGCCGTATGGTCATGGTCATTCGATTTGGTTATCTATATTAGTTATTTGCACGATAATTGTGTTGTTACCGGTTTGTCGTTGGTATTCTTACAATTTGCACCGTTTTAATCAAACACGCAATAAGAATAAACAACGCGAAAATATCAAAATTGCCAATACGAATGATTTAAATGATTTTCGTACAGAAAAGGATAAGGATGTTGATCTTTTGGGCAAGAATTTAGTTGTGTTGAGTCGGTCAACGGTTGTGATGTCGTTAATTATTTTGATGATTTTGATTTTTTCAAAGTATGTCTATTTAGCGTGTTTTAGGAGTTTTTATACGTTTTATTTGATGGAACGGTTTGGTGTTTCGGTTGGTGATTCGCAAATATATTTGTTTTTATTTTTATTTGCGGCGGCGACGGGTACGTTGATTGGCGGACCTATTGGTGATTGGGTGGGTCGCAAGTATGTAATTTGGGTTTCGATATTGGGATCGTTTCCGTTTGCGGTTTGTGTACCTTTTGTGGATTCGCTTTTTTGGACGTGTGTTTTGAGTGTGTTGGTTGGCTTTATTTTATCGTCTGCGTTTTCGGCAATTTTAATTTTTGCACAAGAATTAATGCCGGGTAAAGTTGGTATGGTAGCTGGACTTTTTTTCGGGCTAGCGTTTGGGATTGCCGGAGTCGCGTCTGTTGTTTTGGGCAAGGTTGCTGATGTGTACGGAATAGATTTTGTTTTCAAAACCTGCTCAATATTACCGTTGCTAGGATTGGCAACTTACCTACTGCCTAACATTAGGCATTGCCCCAAAATAAATGACCATTAATGTTCAATAAACGGTTTTACTTTAGGGCAGTTCTAAAGCAAAAGGAATCACCTCTAATCCCTCCTTCGGAGGAGTTAGGGGTAGTTTTATGCTAGCACGCGTCGTTTCTACTCACTACTCAACACACAACAAAAAAATCCAACCATAACCGTTGTATTTTGTCGGCAAAAAATAAACGCCGTCAAATATACTGGTTGCCGCCGTTAAATATGACGGCTTGTAGCTGATCCAGCAAATTTAAAGGTTAGTTTTCATTTGTGTCTGTAAAATTCTATGACAAATTTGTTATAAATCCGCAAAAAAATTTTTTATTTGTAAGTTTCCAAAAAATTTTTTCCAAATGCCAACACAACTATAAAATCCTTAAAACTGTTTGCGCAAATATAACAATATAAAACAATTATCCTAAAAATAAATTCTGCTTCCATTACTGCCATTGTGTAAAATTTACAAATCTTTTATCAATTTTGTCGTAGCAAAAATTCCTTTTGGCATTTGAATTGCTAACATACAAATTACAAATGAGCATAATTCAATTTCTAATGATGATTATTGTGATCAAGATTGAAATCGAATAATGTTTTAAAATTTTATTATTATGGTGGACAAAAACTGTTGACTTGACAATCACTTGGTCAACATGAACATTTTAACCACATTATGGTTAAACAAACAGCTAATTTGAACAATGAAAAAAACTTTTCGGATTTCAGGAATCATTCACCGTCTTTCTGATACTATTTACGCCATTTTTGATGTTAATTTTGGCAAAATAGGCAAACGGGGGGGGGGGGGGGCAAGCGGGCTAAAATTTTGTAACAAACCCTCAATGCTTGGTTTTACGCTTGTTGAGCTTTTGGTTGTGATAGCGATTATTGGAACATTGATCGCATTACTATTACCCGCAGTTCAAGCAGCGCGTGAAGCAGCAAGACGAATGAGTTGTTCCAATAACATGAAACAGACGGGTTTAGGAATCCACAATTTTCACGACGGACGAGGCGGCATTCCGCCAATACATGTTGGTCATGCTCACCGGACTTCCTTTTTTGGTTTACTTTATCCTTACGTCGAGCAAACCGCACTCTATTCAAAAATCGAATCCAATAAAAGGAATATAGACGAATCATTCGCGGCACCTTTAGATAGGGATTGGTGGAACGGTACTGCCGCCGGTACTGATGATGCGAAATTGACAGAAGAAGACCGATTAGGTTTCGGTTCGGTCTCCATTTATAGGTGTCCAGCACGGCGTACCGGCGGATCGCAAATTACCCGTCCTAAAGACGGTGCTGATCCGTATTTCCCCGGTCCCGTTGGTGATTATGCCGCAGTTGTTGCAGCAACACAGGATGACATAATGGGATTCATCCTGTCTCCCGGACTGCCAATCAACAATATTGTCATATCATACAACAATAACAATAATTCAGGACCATTTAGGGTTTCGGTCAATTTTTTCTTGACGACCGTAATTGCAGATGTTAATAGGTGGGAATCCGTGCTAAATTTCGACAATTTAGCGGATGGCTTGAGTAATCAGTTTCTTCTTGGAGAGAAGTATATTCCACAAAGTAGAGTAGGGACGTGTACAGATTCAAATGGATGGGATTGTTCATATCTTTTTGCATCGATGAATTGCCGTTTTAACTATGCCAGATACTCAAATGCACCGATCAAGGCTCAATTTATCGCTAGGGGTCCCACCGATGGAGTCGGAGGATACGGTGATATGGATCTTATACTTCCTAGTTACGGCAGTTTTCATGCTGGAGTTGTAAATTTCCTTTTAGGTGATGGTTCTGTTCACAGTGTTGCGGTAACATTAAATAATAATATTTTGAAGTACCTGTCTCACATAAATGACGGTAATCCTGCATCGTTACCTTGATGGAAATTCTATACCGGAGTCGGTATACACTAAAGCTACTTTAAAATTCATGGAACTGGACACGGTAGCGCAACAACGTGAAGCTGTTGTTCAAGGGTGAAGCCCACCGTCCGTACTGGCTACGGTATCAAATTAAATCATTAAATTTCAAAAAAATCTGTAATCATGATAGATCGTATATTTGGGGGAAGTGCCTTATTGTTTTTCATTTTATTTTTGGTTGGTTGTGGTCAAATCAAGGTGGAAGGCAAGGTAAGTTTTTCGGACGGTACGCCGTTGTCCAAAGGGAAAATAGTATTTGAAGACGACAAAAACACATTCACCGCCACAATAAACGAAGACGGAACATTTCGAATGGGTGTGTTGAAAGACGGCGAAGGAATTCCCGCAGGCAAATACAATGTAGCTGTTGCGGAGGCATTTGAATGGGTGTCAGCCGCGCCCAATCAATTGCCGATAAAACTTCTGGTTGCGGAGAAGTACACCTCAACTGCAACATCAGGTATTGAATATGACATCCAAAAAAGCCAAAAGGATATTTCAATTGTTGTCGAGAGACCTTGAGGCTGATTGAAATGCCGAAACCTATGAGGCGTTAGGCTTCGGTGAAGAGTAAACACCGCAAAGGCGAGAAAGGCGAATAAGGATATTTTAAAACCCTTTTTGTGGCTTTGTCGACTTTGTGGTAAAAAAACGAGCCGTTTTTTAGGCTTTTCTTGCGCGTTATACCTAGGCACCGCCCCTCATATACCGTAGCCGGTAAGGCGATAGGCTTCGCCCCTGAACAACCGCTTCACGTTGTTGCGATTGCGTATCAGCTTCAGGAATTTCAAAGTAGCTGAGTATATATTACTGGCTTTTCATGATGTTGTCATCATAAGAAAATGCGATTTGTTGATTTGGTTTTATGATGAGAAATTCGTCGTCGTTCCAGTCGCCGTTGACCAATTTTTTTAGTAGAGAAAGATCGCCTTTGATCTTTTCAAATTTCATATTTCTTTTTTGCGCGTCTGTTTTGGCAAAATCTTCAAATGAATTGTCAGGCTCAACTCCTGTTTCAATAAATGTTGTTTTTGTGTAATGCTTTAAGCTTGAAAGTTGTTCGTGCAAATATTCGGCTTTCTCCTTGCCGTAACGTTCTCTCAATTCGTTTTTTGTAAGATTGATTCCAAGTTTCACCGCAACCGAATCCGGTAACTTTTGAGTCAACTCGCCGCCACGCTCTATCCAACCGGTCGTTTGAAAATAAACACCATTGTTCGCCGAAAAATATTCCAAATACCGCCACCGATCTCCCATAAAAAGAGTTATACAATCATGCGCTCGCGGAATAATTATCGGCACACGCCCCGCACGCAAACCAACAACTCCTCCACTACACAAACCATAACCAAGCAAAATTGCATCATAACCATCCACTTCAAAACCATTGACCGCCTCAAATAATTTGCCAAACATACCTTCTTTGCCAAGATCATGCAAACCCTTCGCCAGAAACTCAACCTCAACCTCATGCGGCGAATTTTTTACCACAAAATTAATCTCACGAAAAAGAATCTCACACGCTATTAACTTTAACCTCATATAATATGGTTTAGTTCAGAATATTATCGATAGAGGGACATTAAGGACATTAGGGACAAAGCGTATTCGTGATAGATCATTTATACTCAAGCTGTTTTAAAATTCCCGAAGCTGGACACGCAAGCGCGACAACGTGAAGCGGTTGTTCAAGGGCGAAGCCTATCGCCTTACCGGCTACGGTATAATAGCTGTTTTCTTAATAATGTTTGGTAAAATTTTACCTTGTCCCTAATGTCCTTTATGTCCCTACTGTCCCTTTAAAAATAAAAGCTCGCAAACCATATTTTTTCTGGTTTTGCTATTTCGTTCAATAGTTCTTTTTTTTCGTTTCGTAATTGTTCTGCTTGGTTTTTTCGGTTGAGTTTATCCAGAATTTTGGCGGCTTCTTCCAATGCGTCGAGGACAAGTACGGTGTCTTCGGGATATTGGATAGGTATTTTCATTATTTCGATTACGGCTTCGTCTAGCAATCCTAATTGTGCGGTTGCTTTTCCGTACCAAAAAAATGCGCCGGCACGCAATGGTTCGGGGATTCGTTCAAGATGTCGTCGCAATGACGTGAGTTCTTTTTCGTTGCGCAAAATCGGAATTCGTTCCTTCCACAATAACACTCCCGCAAGCAACATGACATTATTGGCAAGAATTTTTATTGGTTCGGTTTGTTCTGGTTGTGGGTTTGAATTTTTTTCTGTGTTGTTTGATTCCGAATCGTGCGGGTTGGCTAGTTTTTGCAAGTGATGTAAGCCGGTATTACGCAATGAAGGTTCGCGTTCCGCCGCCAATACAGAAGCCGCAAGTAATTCTGCTGCCGGATTATAATTTGACGAGGTGATTTGGCGCAACAAATTAAGTGATGATTGTGAATTTGGTTTTGTTCCTTGAATTAGCGAGCTTGATGTTGACCAAATTATTGGAATCGTTTCAAGCGATGCGGCAGAATCTATTCGGCAATATTGAAAATATTCCTCAACCGCAAGCGACAGATCACACAAACGACGCGAACAACGAACGATTTGTAGCGTACAATATTTCCAATTATCGGCTTGATTTTTGGTTGCCGATAAGTTGCGGAATTTTTTGTATATTTCGCGTGCTTCTGCGAATTTACTTTTTTTGAACAACTTATCAGCAACCGCAATTTCATCGGGCAACTCCGCACAATAAACCGCCGATAACAAACTTGACGGAATTGATAACCCCCAAAAAATCGTCTGTAATAAATCGCGTCTTTTCATTTTTTTATACTCAAGCTGTTTTAAAATTCCTGAATCTGAACACGCAATCGCAACAACGTGAAGCGGTTGTTCAAGGGTAAAGCCTATCGCCTACCGGCTATGGTATAACATGTTATTTATTTTGTCTTCTGAACAGTCGGCAATGGAATTTAGCGATTAGGTCGTTGGATTCGTTGGTGATATTTGTTTCGTAGTAGGCGAGTGATTTTGATTCCGCGATTTTTTGTGCTTCGCCGTAAATTGTGCCAGACCCTACAGGTTTTAAATACGAAATATTACACTCAACCGCAACAAGCGTTTCATTTTGCCCAACATGACTCGCAACCGCGGCAGAAAAATCTCCTAACGTAAAAAGCACTCCGCCTTGTACTATTCCGACGGCGTTGTGGTGTTTGGGTTCGATTTTCAAAGATGTTTTGGCGTAGCCGATGCGAACATCCAATATCTCTGCACCAACTACTTTTGTCGCAAAATGATCTTCCTTGAATTTTTCTAACCATTGACTATATTCTGTATTCATAATAGAATGCCTTATATTTTATAATTTAAAGTTGATTTTATACCGAAGCCGATACGATACCGAAGCTGGTAGGTTTCGCTAATCGTGCAAACGATTTTGATCTTTTACAAAAAAATTTAACTCTTCAACCAAACCTCGAAGAAATGAGTACACAAAACGTTAAAGAACATCTTGACGAAGTTATTGATTCGCGTATTGACGAAGCCCGTAAACTTTTGTTCAAGACAGATTTCTGGTCATCGGTTTTGCTTTTATCGGTTTTTCTTGCGGTGGTGTTGTTTATTTCGATAGTTGCGGATCAATGGTTATTTGTTGGCGGGTTAAGTGTAACATTGCGGTTGTGTGTTTTTGCCGCGATGTTTTCCGTGTCAGCTTTTTCTGTGTATCGGCGAATTTTACCTCTTTTTCTTTATCCGATCAATCCCGTTTACGCCGCTCAGATTTTGGACAATAATTCCGCGTCTGCCAAAAACTCGATAATAAATTGGATCACTCTCAAACGCGAGCGTGTTGAACGCGGTCAAACTGTAACTGATAAACTTGGCGAAAAGATATTTGAAGGACTTACCCGCACCGCCGCAGAAAGCGTAAACGCCGTGCCGGACGAACACATAACCAACCAAAACAAAATAAAAATTTGTCTCATTTCTCTTGCAATTATTGTTACAATTTTGGTCGTGTATTCTTGTATTTCGCCTAAAAATCCAATTCAATCTTTTGCGCGGATAGTTCTGCCGTTCGCGTCAATTGACCCGCCGCAAGCCGCAAAATTTCTCGACATCGAACCACAAAATACAACCGCCCTTCAAGGTGAACGTTTGACGGTAACGGCTAAAGTTGTAAGCAAGAGCAAGTCGCCCGTGTATGTATTTTTCTCGACCGATGACGGTCGTGCTGTGAAACAAGCTGTACCGATGAACAAGTTGACGGGCAGCGGCGGCAGCGATAATTTTTGGGGACGAAACGAAGGCGTAAAATTCGAAACTCCGTTTCCGCCGGGTAAACAAGGATTTGTCAGCAATACCGATTACTGGATTCAACAAGATGAAAGCAAAAGTAACATTTATAGAATTGAGGTGCGACCGGTTGCGACGGTTGAGGTTGAGTCGTTGACGTACAAGTATCCTGATTACACGGGGCTTGCGGATAAGGTTGTGGGCAACACGGGTGATATTCGTGCTGTGAGCGGTACGGAAGTTACTGTTTTGGCAAAAAGCACAATGCCGCTTGCACAAGCTGATATTGTTTATGCTGAAGCTACTTTAAAATTCCTGAAGCTGAACACGCAAGCGCAACAACGTGAAGCGGTTGTTCAAGGGCGAAGCCTACCGCCCATATCGGCTTCGGTATATGACAAAAATAATTTGCCCAACAACGCCTCAACAAATACGCCGAAAATTACAATGCAAATTGACAAAAATAATCCAACCGCCGCGATTGCAAAGATATCTCTAAAAAATGATTCGCCGATTGATCCGAATTCGAATAATCTAAACGAAGTTGTAAACCTCTTCTCCATCAACGCAACCGATCAAGACGGCTTCAAGAGCCGCCGCAGCGGAACTTTCAGACAAGAAGCAACACGCGATCAACCGCCTCTAATTCAATGGAGCGATACGTCGAAGGAGTTGAAGGAAGTTGCGCAAATTGATTTGCCCTTGAATGCTGTGATTGAGTTACAGTTGCAGGCGGAGGATCCGGATTTTGCGATCAGGTATTTGAGGATAAAGTATAAAGTTACGTCGGACAAAAAAGTAAACAGACAAATAAAACCAAACGAATTATTGCAATCACCCGCCGCAGGATCAACCAATCACAAAGGACAAATTAAAAAATCCGTAAGCTTCAAACCAAGCCAACATAAACTCGCCGTAGGCGACAAGGTTGAAGTGTGGGGCGAAGCTGTTGACACAAAATTACCGACAGCAAATACCGCAGAAACAAGACACATCACGATCAAAATCATTGAGCAACAAGAAAATAAAAACGACGAAAAAAATAAAGGGAATAACGACAACAAATCCGAATCCAAAGAACCAAATAAAACGCAAGAGAATGACCAACAAAAAGGGAACGATAATTCCGCTCAACCAAACGGAAAAAACGAACCGGACAATCAAGAAAATAAACGAGACGAAAAGGTTGTTGCTAAAGAGGACAAAAATCAAAATGCTAATGACTCAAATGAAAATAGTCCCCAAAATGACGTAGACGAGAAACGGGGAAACGAACAACTTGAACAAAATAGAGGCGGCGACCAAAAAACCGAAAACGCCAATTCCGCCCCAAACACCAAAAATAACGTTGCCCCCAACGAAGAAAAAAACAAGAATGAAAATGAAAACGACACCACGACCGAAAACAAAAGTAAAAACAATAAACAGAGTAAACCAATTGATCCTGAAACTGAAAGTGCGGACGCGATGCAGAAAATTGTTGATCAGATGAGCAAGGATAAATGGCAACCGAAATCCGACTCCGACAACGATAAAAATAATTCGGACAAACAGGACAAACAAGATAAAAATTCACTGCCTCAAAAACCAAATAAAAACAATTCCGAAGAGAATAAACAGCAAGAAAAACAAGACGAAACCAAGGGACAAGAAAGTAAAATTTCCAGCGACAAAAACGAGAAAAAGAACAACGGAGAAAATAAACAAAACCAAAATGGCAGTGACGGAGAAAAGGACAACACAACTAAAAATGACTCAAACGGCAACGAAAAAAATCAATCTAACCCAGGAAATCAAACAGATAAATCCGAAAATCAACAGTCCTCAAATAATCCAACTGCCGAAAATGCTGAAAAAAATTCGCAGAACGATAAATCAACCTCAAAATCCGACAACCAAACCGAAAACCCAAACGACGAAAAAAATAATACCAGCAACTCCGACCCAAACACCAAATCAAATTCCGGTGCCCCCACAACAAATAATGACAACAAAAATAATAACCAAACCCCAAATAATAACGGAAACCAAACCCAAAGTAATGACAGAAATAATCCCGCAAAAAATTCTTCAGAAAGAAATAATAATGTAAATTCGGACAACATTGCTTCCGAGCAGAACAACGGCAAAAATGATCCAAAAAATAATAGCAATAATTCCGACGACGGAAAAAATTCAACCGAAAAAAATATTGAAAATAATCCAAATAAAACCAACAACGATGTTGCAAAAAAAGATGACCAAGAAGATAAAATTACAAAAACAAATAAGCAACCGGTTGATCCAAATGACGACGCAAAACGTACACGCAGCAAATTTGATCCGAAAACAGGTAAATTGCGCAATGACGGAAACGATAGATCTAATCCGAAAGAATCTGATATTGACCGTAATGACGCAAATAGATTGCCTAAAAATGAAGGCAATAATTCCAAAGCTAACACTGTTGACAAAACACAAACTGAATCGCAATCAAAGCCGAAATCAGATTCCCAAACCGAAAATTCCGGCGATAAAAACGGCGGAAAAACTAACGAAAACGGTAAAAACTCAAAAGGCGAAAATTCACCTTCAGAATCAGAAAATAATTCAGACGGCAAACCAAACGGAAAAAATAATAATCAAGGAACCGGCAATAACAAATCAAATTCAAACGGAAATTCAGAAAATAACCAAACAAATAATTCCGCAAATTCTACAAATAATTCTTCGGATAAACCGACCGATAACCCGAAAGTTGATAAGAGTAATAACGCATCGGCAAACGGCGGTACAAATAGAGGCGGGCTTGGCGGAAGCAATGGTTCAATTGACGCGGAGGCGGCGCGGCGTGAGTTTACGGAGAAGAATGTTAATCTTGCGTTGGATTATTTGCAGGATCAGTTGGACAAGGGAAAACCGAGTGAGGAGTTATTGGACGAGCTAGGTTGGACGGAAGATCAGTTGCGTAAATTTCACAAAAAATGGCGCGAAATGTCAAATAACGCGAAACGTGATAACTTGACCACAAACTCAAACGAAGCATGGGAAAATGCATTAAAAAGTTTCAACATCAGACCGTCCGGCAAAAATGCAAAATTAAACCGCAACCAAACAACCATAAAAGATAACACCCAAAAAACACAATCCAAAAACCTAACACCACCCAAAGCCTTACAAAAAAGATTCGAAACATACACCACAGAAATAGGAAAATAAAAAACATTTTTAAAAAGTCAGCACGCAGATTTGAAAAAGATATTCGCAAGATCGGATTTCATTTTTTGATCTTGCGAATGTCTTTCCAAATCTGCGTCCTCTGCGTGCTAAAAAAAATTTTTTCTTAAATCTGGGAAATGGGTATTGCGTTTTTTGGCAAATTGTTTTACACTCTCGCGGCTTGGTGGTTGATTTTGAGGAAGCCTATCGCCCTACCGGCTACGGTATAACTGGTTATCGGTTTTCAGGAATGTGTCGTCTAATCCGCAATGGGTCGGATGATCGATATTTTTTTTCACACTCTGTTTTCAGGAGAAATAAAAATGAGACAGAAACAAAACAAATTTTCGCGCCGTGATTTTTTGAAAACGTCTGCTGTTGCGGGCGCGCCGTTGGTGTTGCCGTTGTCGGTTGTGTTCGGCGACGACGAAAAAGCGGCTCCAAGCGAGCGAGTTACTGTCGCGCATAT
>JAIRWK010000313.1 GCA_031268995.1 Planctomycetaceae bacterium | reverse complement strand
CTTCACTTCATGCCATAAATCTTTGGACGTAAACTCGTTATCCGACAACAAACGGGTTATTTGATCATGAGATAAATGACCATCAAGCAAGCAAGATAACCCCGTTGCCGTTGTCATGCCGGTACTACTCAATAAATAATCCGTGTATAAATCTAATCGTTCTTCCATGATAAAAAATCCTATTACTACTGGGTTACCCGTAAATTTCGGGGCACCGTCCACCCTCGAATACGTATCTTATCAGGTTGATGCAATTCCGCAATCACGTTTTTAACGGTAGGACAATAACTTGCCTAAATGTAGACCAAAAATGCGTAACATGAGATGATAATTTTATTTCAGGGCAATGATTTATCGGGGGGATTTTCTTTTGTTGGGGTTGGTGTTATATTTTTGTGAGTTTTCGCGGGGGGTGTTCTCCGCTTAAATTTCAGTTTAACAATCACTATAACTATCAAAGTTCACTTTGAAGAATTTTAATGTCAACAAATTCAAAATTGGATGCTATTTTCAAGCCCCGCTCAATCGCAGTAGTCGGGGCATCAACTAAAACCGGTACAGCAGGCAACGATGTTGTTCTGAACCTTGTCAGACACGGGTTTACCGGAAAAATCTACCCCGTCAACCCCAAAGCCGACGAAATCCACGGCGCAAAAGTTTACAAAACTATCGGCGATATTCCCGATGAAATTGATCTTGCGGTGCTGTTGGTTCCGGCAAAAGTGGTCAACTCGGTTGTCAACGAATGCAAAACAAAAGGAGTTAAAGGATTGGTAATTATCTCCGCAGGTTTCAAAGAAATCGGCGGCGAAGGCATCGAGCGCGAAAAACAATTGGTACAACTCGTCCGCGAAGCCGGCATTCCGCTAATCGGTCCCAATTGTCTGGGCGTAATTAACTCCAACCCGAAATTTAACCTCAACGCAACATTTGCCCCAATAATGTCGTTGCACGGAAGTCTCGGATTCATTTCACAAAGCGGTGCGCTTTGCACGTCCGTTCTTGACTACGCCCGCGCAAGACAAATCGGTTTCAGTAAATTCATCAGCTTCGGAAATAAAGCCGACTTGAAGGAAACCGACTTGCTCGAATACATGGGCGACGACCCCGAAACACAAGTTATCGCAATGTACATCGAAGATATTGGCGATGCGCGGCGGTTTATCGATATTGCCTCGAAGATTTTTTGGGAAAAAGGTAAACCAATCCTTTGCCTAAAATCCGGCAGATCAGCCGAAGGCGCAAAAGCCGCAAGCTCACACACAGGTTCGCTCGCCGGCTCCGACGCGGTTTACGAAGCAATCCTAAAACAAAGCGGCATACAACGTGTTGACACGATTTCAGATTTATTTGACTACGCCGCCCTGTACACCTCGCAACCATTGCCCAAAGGAAAACGACTCGCAATCGTTACCAACGCCGGCGGTCCCGGAATCATGACAACCGACGCAGCAATCAACGCCGGCTTAAAACTCGCGGAATTGTCCCAACAAACACACGACGCGCTCGTGCCGGTTTTGCCCGAAGCCGCCTCGCTTCACAATCCGGTCGATGTTCTTGGCGACGCGCACAGCGACAGATATAAAGCTGCGCTTGAGGCGGTATTGAGTGATCCGAATGTTGACATGGGAGTTGTCGTTTTGACTCCGCAGTCAATGACGGATTCGGATAAATGCGGCGAAATTTTGCCCGACGTAATCAAAAAAATCGGCAAACCAACAGCCGGCGCATTTCTCGGAGAAGAACTTGTCGCAGCCGGCGCAACAGCGTTAGTAAGCCAAAACGTGCCAAATTACTCGTTTCCCGAAAACGCGGTCAAAGCATTGGGTGCGGCGGCGCGACTCGTCGAAATGAAATCGATAAACGCAAACGACAGACAATTCGTCCAATTCAATGACGTTGATGTTCCCAAAGCAAATAACATAATCAAAGAATTTTTGGGCAACGAAAGAGAAAAATATTTGACGCAAGCGGATTGCAGAGCGTTATTCGAATGTTACAAATTGCCGTTATTGCGGAGTGGAGTTGCGAAGTCTGCGGACGAGGCGGCGGAAATTGTTTCGGGGATTGGTTCGAAGGTTGTGATGAAGGTGATGTCGGCGGATGTTGTCCACAAATTCGACGCGGGCGGCGTGTTGCTTAATATCGAAGGAGCAGACGGCGCGCGAACCGGCTACGAAAAAATTTACGCCAACATCGCTAAAAATGTACCAAACGCAAAAATCGACGCAATTTTGATCGAAGAAATGGCAAAAGAGGGTGAAGAGTTGATTGTTGGTTGCAATCGTGATTCGTTAGGACCGTTGGTGATGTTTGGTTTGGGCGGAACGCTTGTGGAGTTGCTCAAGGATGTTTCGTTTAGGCTTGCCCCAATGTGGAAAATAACAGCAGAACAAATGGTTCACGAAATCAAAGCGTTCAAAGTCCTAGACGGCTATCGCGGTAAACCAAAGAGAGATGTCAACGCAATCATCAACACAATTTTGCGGTTATCGACAATGGTTGTGAATCATCCTGAGATTGCCGAGTGTGATATAAACCCGTTGATTGTCCACGCCGAAGGCGAAGGAGCATCAGTCGCCGACAGCAGAGTAATGCTAAGAACAAAATAAATAAGAGAAATTATTTTCGATCAAAATCGATTTTGGTCGATTTTATTTCGGTCGATTTTAAATGTTCAGTAAACGGTTTTACTTCAAGACGGTTCTAAAATAAAAAGAACCACCCCTAATCCATCCAAAGGAGGGGTTAGGGATGGTTTTTGAGAGTCTAGGAAATCAATGGTAATTTTATACCGTAACCGGTAGGGCGATAGGCTTCGCCCTTGAACAACCGCTTCACGTTGTTGCGTTTCCGTGTTCAGCTTCGGGAATTTCAAAGTAGCTTTGGTATATTTTGGGGAATCTTTACTTTTTACTTTTATATTTTCTGCTTGCCTCTTGTAAGAATTCGCGTTCATCTTTGGTCAATCCTGATTCGCCAACACTTCCATATCTATCTAAAATATTGTCGAGACGTTTTTCAAATTCCGCTTCGGTCAAATTATATTTGTTGGGCGTATTTTGGTTTTCGTCGTCGGGTTTATTGATTTTCAATTTTGGTTTTTGCTTTCGTTTTGGTATTATCAATTTTTTTATGTTTGCCCCAAAACCAACAAAAGACCGTCTTTTCTTGAACAAAAAATAATAATACAAAACAGCAAACGCCGCCCCGCCAAGATGCGCCGAATGAGCAACCTCCGAATTCGCGTTAGCCATTGCCCCCCACAAATCCAACCCAACAATCAAAAATCCCAACACCCACATCGGCACCGGAATCACAAACATGAACAAAACCGTCTTGTAAGGAAACAAAAACGCAAACATCACCACAACCGCCGTAACTCCGCCCGACGCTCCCAAACACGGATAAGGAGAAAATATTGCATAAGTGATACCCGAAAAAATTATCGCGAAAATATAAAACAGAAAATACTCACCACGCCCAAGCCGCCACTCAACATTGTCCGACCGCACCATGCCAACACCATTGAACCCCGAACCAATCGCCAAACCATAACCAAAAAATAATAAACCAACCATATTGAACAGAATATGCTCAAACGTTGACCACGAATGAACAAACCCGCTCGTCAAAAACGAATACCAACGCAACGAATGCTCAAAAACATTAGCCGGTTGCCAAAGTAATTTGGTTAGAAAATTATCGTCTGGAAAAAGCAAACCATTCGCAAGCCACAGAGCCAAATTGATAATCACAATCCGCACCGTTACAGACATCGGCGGATTTCGGCGCGAGTTGTTTCGGTTTCGTGAATTGTTGCTGTGAAAATAATCTCGATCACTCAGTCCCATTGGAAATCAAAATAGTAAAATGATATTGTCTAAAATTTAAATTGCGGGAATTTCTATACCGTAGCCGGTAAGGCGATAGGCTTCGCCCCTGAAAAACCGCTTCACGTTGTTGCGCTCGCGTGACCAGCTCCATGAATTTTAAAGCAACTTGAGTATAAAAATTAATTTTATTCGAATTCGGTTGACTTCTATCGACTGAATTTGAAATAATTTGTTTTTTGGTGAATAGTATTTTTAGAAAATTCCAATTTGCTCGATCAATTATTCTCGTCAACTCTTGAAACAATAAGTTGTCTCAACATCCATCCGATAACAACCACCCCGATAACAAATATTATCAAAAAAGGAATAAACGCCTCCCACGCGAGAGACAATGATTGAGCGGATTCGACGTATTGTTGCAAACGAGTATTTTGTCCGATTTGGCGTATGGTTGCGAAGCCTGCCAGCACTGCTGTTTGGGCAATTGCAACTAACACCACGAGTATCTTACCACGCAAACCAACACACAATTTCATCACCCCAATCAGCACGCCGACAATTACCAACGAAACCGCCGACGCGATAAAGATTGACATTTCTGTTGCCGACATCTCTGAAATTCCCGTCGAAACAAATCCCGTAATCTTGAAACAAGCCGTCAAACAACCCACACCCGCCAGCACAAACGCCCCAATAATCGTAACAATAAACGCAAACGATAACGTCCAATTTTTATATTCGGCATCATTGGCTTGATCCTCCGCCTCATCACTTTTGCGCAACAAAAAATACGAATCAACTATACTCCAAACCGCCGTTGTTACCAAACCAATTGCGAACACGGTTGACAATCTTACCCAGACGGACGGATCGCTCATGTTATTTGCCAATCCTGTTGTTGCTCCGTAAACGCCGGTGCGTTCCATTATCGGCAACCATAAATCGCTGCGAACCATTAGCGTTTGACCGTTGACGATTAGCGTACCGATTGCGATTAGGCACAATGACGCGATTATGCCGAAGATTATTGTACGATTATTTATTGGTGTAGAATTTTTGTTACGTTTATTTTCTTTATTATTTTTTTTCGCGTTTTGTTTTTGCGAGTTCGGAGTTGCGACGCTGAAAGCCGCGAGGTAAACGGCGTAATAGCCAACAATAAGAATTGGTATAACTGCGAACCAATGCCACGCCATCAAAATAGTTGCGGTGTAGAATGGTTTATAGAATATGGTTTGCGTGAACAGCAATGGTACAATTCCGAAATTGATTCCGATTGCGAGCATGATTGGCAATTGTGTAAATATTCGGCGGGCAAATCGATTCGAATTTTTCCCGTTTAGGAAAATACACAAAACCGCCAATGGCAATCCTGCAAACCAAATCCCCATCGGGACAGCGTGAAGCACAAATCCCAACACTTTGAAGAATTGGGCAACGACATACATTTGGGCAATTGAAAACAACATGTTTTTGAAACGGGCAAAAGGGTTATATACTGTTTACGCTTTAAATTTCGTTAGCCGTTATTTATTCATCTATACTCAAGCTGTTTTGAAATTCACGAAGCTGAACACGCAAACGCAACATCGCGAAGCGGTTATTCAAGGGCGAAGCCTATCGCCCATACCGGCTTCAGTATAATTCGCAAGCGAGGTTTTACGATTCGGGTCAATCGAAATTCAAGGCACGTTGCAATACGGTTGGAGTCAAGCAAAGAAACGCGAGACGATCACACAAACCAACCTGTCATAGTATAACAATAAACCAAACAATGTGAACCCTCTCCCAAACAAAATTCGCATCAAATAGACCAAAAATCATCAACATAAAAAAACACCCAACGTAACAATTAGAAATTTTAAATTTTCCTAAATGGAATTCCCAAAACTTACCTTTTGCAAACTGCGGCATTTGAAATTACACCGTAACGGGTATGGGCGATAGGCTTCGCCCTACCGGCTACAGTATACCGTCTTGATTTTTTTTCTAATCGCCGTAGAATGCTCCGCTCATAAAATAATTTGAGTTAGATCGCAAGTTTTTGCTCACGTGCTTCCAAATAGCATCCGGTTCGCCGGTTGGAAGTTGCGAATAAAAATATTCCGAAGCATTGCGTTTCCCGAAAGGGAACGTTATGCGGAATACTTGCGGGTTTCGGGGTATGCGCTTTAGCGTTTACTTTGCCGTAAAGAATACGCGCGGCTATTCAATGCTATGAATGGGAAACTCGCTTGGATCGACGTAGCGTTCCCGTTTTTTTTTGCGCTGCGTTTTTTCTTGACGGTCTGCTTTTTCACGGCAAAAGGCAGAACATGACACAACAAAATTCAGA
>JAIRWK010000288.1 GCA_031268995.1 Planctomycetaceae bacterium | reverse complement strand
AGCACTTTCCGACAATCCGCAAGCACTGAATGTAAAACTCTATTTGAGTGATAGTGTACAGGGAACAAATTCGGCAGTTGATGAAATTAATTTCGACGTACAAGAGTCGTTACTTAACGTAGCAAATGATGCTTACGAATGGGTGATTCCTTGTGCTTGGAAAATCGAACCCGTTAATGGCGACAAGACCATAACAACACCGACACCTGCCACTGCCGACACGATTGGTCCAAAAAAAGAAGGATCGTTACCACAAGTATTCGATGCCACAGGTAAAGATACAACGAAAAACGGTGATGCGGAGACCATTAGTACCTATGCAGACGGTTTTACACTGGAACTGGATTTTTCCTTTGTGAGAAACACAGAACAAGGTTATCCACAAGGTTACATACGCCCTGACATCCCTAACCAAGATGAACAAGACAACAACGCTGATAGACTTCAAATGGATTTTTGCGGTAACAGCGGTGTCAAAATATTTGGAGTTTATGAAATCCAAATTTTTGATACGCAGGCTCTGGTTGATGGTATGCTAATCGATAGCGCAGAAAAAGTCGAGAACGGTCTTATCACCGACCAAACAATTGGTGCAAGAACATATAAGGGTACTGCTGTTGATAAGGTGACTTCTGGGATTCCATACGGAAAATCTAATAAGGCAACCAAGGATTATACGTATGACGATTTGATTGCTGCTAAAAATGCACAGTTGGCAACAAATCACGTGAAAATTGAGTTCAAGAAGAATACGAATGATTCGTTTCGTATCCGTGTTTTTATGAACAATGCGGTAGTGCCTTTTTTTGAGAATCTGAATGTTACAAACGGGACAGATCGTGCCGGAACAGAACTAGCAACACTGCCGACTGAAAAAAAGAAACTTTATCTCCAGTCTCATTGGGGAAGCGGGGTAACGTTCAGTAATATTGTGATCGGGCCACCGCCCACAGATTGGTAATCATTTTCAATCTATCTGGCGGTATCTGGATTTATACTTTTTGTGTCGCCTATGGAACGATAAAATGTAATTTGCTTGCGTTATTAGAAATCAGATTTTTAATAACGCAATACAAATTTGCAAATGTAATTCCAATACATATACGTATAAGGAGAAACTTTATGTTGAATCGTAATTTTGTTATTTTGACTGTAACGATTGCTGTGGTGTTTACAGTACTCGCTCAAGCAAATACGCAGGAGGTTAATGGACCGGATCGTGCATCAGAAAACAAATCAATAACTCTCACGAACAAAATGAATCTTCGAGGTCTTAACCTTTATGGAAGAAGGTTTGTTGCGGGATCAGAACCGGTTGCCGACGTAAACTTTTCAAATGCGCGTTTGAAATATGCTTTTCTGCCATTCGATTATGAAGAATTGCCACCTATTACGACATTCAAAAATTGTAATTTTCGAGAGGCTGTTATGAACCACACGTTTGTTGGTGAAGCGGTAGTATTCGTTGACTGTGATTTTACCGATGCAATCATCAACGATGCGCAAATTAACTTGTCACCTAAAAATCTTGCGCAAACAAGAAGCTACAAGCAACGTGACTTACGCGGAGTTAAAATGGGGGATTGTTGGTGGGCAGCTGAGCGAGAGACTCCACCTTCTTTTGATTTTTCAAATTGTAACCTCAAAAACGCAACGTTGCCTCGCGGGCTATGCAACTGTAAATTTGATAATGCAATAATAGAAGACACGACATTTAACTCTCATGGTTATCCGCTTCGTGTTGAACAGTTATATTCTACGAAAAGTTATAAACAAGGAACGATAATAAACTGTGCTTTCGGAAATTTTGACTTCACAAACGCAAACTTTGCAAATGTCAATCTTACAGGAAGTTCTTTTAATAGTTGTGATTTCAAAAATGCAAAAATGGATGATGCCATAATTTCCAGATGCCGCTTTCCATCAGCGAAAAATTTAGTGCTTGCACAAATCAAATCGACTTGGAATTACAAGCATAATCGAATGGACGGCATAGTACTGCCAAAAGACACCCAAGACGAACTCGATAAGGAAAAGAAAAAATAAAAAAACAATTTCAACATTATACCAAAGCCGGTATGGGCGGTAGGCTTCGCCCTTGAACAACCGCTTCACGTTGTTGCGCTTGCGTAATCAGCTTTGCGGAATTTCGAAACAGCTTGAGTATACAGAAAAATTTTTCTTGTTTTGCGATTGACACCCAGTAATTATAAGTTACAATCGCGTGCCGTCGTGTCAGATAGAAAATATTGTTGAGAACAATATTTTGTTATACCGAAGCCGATATAAAAATTGATGCCGCTCAAAAAAACCGAAAAATTTGTGTGTGGTGAGTATTTGTTGGCGGCTTGTACGACGTAGCACAAGCTGGTCAATTAAAGTTAAACATGAAGGAGTTTATTATGGCTACTTTTGTAAAAATAGGCACGGATTCTGTTCCGAGTGGAACATTTTATCCGTCGTCAAGTGATGCTGTCATAGCAAACCTCAATCCATCCAACACAACGTTTTATGGAAATGGTGCGTTGGAAATGGACAATTCAGACGGTACGTTGGATCAAAAAATCAATAAAGCGGATTCTACTAATGAGCAAAAAACCGTATCTAGTATTGGCAAAACTAAGATTTTGGCAATGTTATTTATTCTGTTGTCTTCGATCTTTTTTTGTGGTGCGTGGTGTTTCGGTGTTGTCAAGCTACCGGATGATGTAACGGACTGGGGGTGGGCAGAATTTCCCTTCACTAAACACATAAAGGTAGATGGAAAAGATATAGAAATTGGTCAGGACCTAACATTACCTGAAAATGAACATTTACTGGAGCAATTCCATTCGCGGAGACAAGAATGGTTACGTGAATTTAGATCAAGAAACAAAAATTTAACAGACGATCAGGTTACAGATCAAATGCGGCGACAGGTATATGAGCTTATTTTGAGAGACAAAAATTTAACAGACATTCAGATTACAAGGTATGGCAGAGGCTATGCTGACTATGGTCAACTTAGCGATATAGATTTTGCAGGTTCAGACCTTCGTCATGCTGTAATTCGCGGTGTTCGTTTCTACCATTGTAATTTTGACAAGACAAATATGGTTGACTTAAACGGCGATGCCCCGCTAGACATTACTGGCAGCTGCTTCAACCATGATGTATTTTTTGATCATGAATATACGACGTTTTATGACGCAAAAATTACTTATAACTTAGAGGACAAAGACTTGCGTTATCGCAAGAAGCAAGGCATTAGGTTGTTTCCGAAACAAATTAAACAAACGAGCAATTTTGCAAAAAAGTGTTTGAACAATTGCTACTTTGACTTCCAACGTTTTTGGGGAACGGATTTTTCTGACTTTCGTTTAAGCGATTCGATATTCGACGTTAAGGGCGGATTGAAAGATTGTAAGTTTGATAATGCAACTATCTATGGATGTACTTTTGCTGATATTTCTTTTTCACAGTTAGCGAGTACGAAAGATTTTCGTTCAGGATGTTTGACGGAGGTTACGTTTAAATGTACAGATTTTAGTTTCACTGACTTATCACGAATGACTTTATTGCGATGTACTTTTGGAGGAGAACCTTATGAAATTAGAGAAGAAGATCACGATGAGAAGATCAAAATTCATGATATTTGTGATTTTGAGGAAACTAACCTTACAGATGCAGTAATAACGCTCTGTGATTTTAGGAATACGAAAAATTTGACCGCCAAACAGATCAAATCAACTTGGAACTACAAACAGAACCGAATGGACGGTGTCAAATTGCCAGACGATGTCCAAGACAAACTTGATAAGGAAAAGAAAAAATGAAAGAATAATTTCGTATTATACCGAATCCGGTATGGGCGGTATGTTTTGTCCTTGAGCAACCGCCTCGTGATATTATGTTT
>JAIRWK010000274.1 GCA_031268995.1 Planctomycetaceae bacterium | reverse complement strand
AATGAAATAGACGAAAATTTCATTTTCAACTCTTTCGTATATTTTCGTATTTAAAATTCACCTCTGTGAACTCTGTGTTCTCTGTGGTTGATAAAAATTCTATCGACTGAATAGTTACTATTTTCTTTTAATCTCTGAGCGTATTATTTCCGACCAGCAGTGTGAAGCGGTCTTTGATAATTTCCACTTCGACGGGCAGATTTCCGGCGGGGTCTCCGTCTAGTTGGAATGGGATTTTTGCGTCGGAAGTGGTGGAGATTCTGTATTTTGTTGATTGACCTAATTTTGTTGTTGGTAGAAATTTGTGCGAGCTGAAACATTGCGCAAACAGAACATACACCGCGCCGAAAATTACAGAACCGCCGCGAAATAAAACATGATCCAACTTGCCGTCATTGCCCCGCGCAGAAGGCGCAAGCGGTAATCCCCAACCATAACGATTCAAATTAAAAATAAACACCCACTTCGTCCTCTCATCCACAACAACATATTCGCCATCAACAAATTGTTCGACTTTCATTTTGGCGTAACGGTATTTGAACATGGACTTAAAAATTGGTTTTATGTATGACAGATAAGAAATGTGCGCGCCTTTTTTATGACCTGTTTTGTATCGTTCTTCGCGTTGTGAATGCACGCCGTTTACAATGTCCGCGTCCAAACCACAACTCACCATCACAAGAAAAATTTTCTCAATCTCATTTGCCGTTTTATCAGCGTCATTATTTTCTGTCGCCGTAATTGATTTATCTTCGCAAGATTTGCAATTATTAGAAAATGTAACTTTGCCCGCGTCAAGAGTGATCAATTTTCCGTTTTCGATCATTTCGGCAAGTTTGGCGGGATTACTTGGCAAACGAAAATGTTTAGAAATTAGATTTGCGGTTCCGGCGGGTAGAATTGTTATTGGTGTACCTTTTGCGGTACGATTTACAAGAGTTGCGGCTGTTCCGTCGCCGCCGACTCCAACAATTGCCCGCAAACTTCCGTCCGCAAAAAATTGGTTCGCCTTGCCCAACGCCTCCTCAATGTCCGTCAACAACTCCGCCTGAAATCCACGCAACTCAAGTTGATCAAACAACTCCTGCGCCCGTAAAAATGAAGAACTACGCCCTGCCTTAGGATTAACCGAAATAATAACTTTCATAGAATTTAGAGATTTACGGATTGCGTGCTGACCGTGAATCAGGAACAACCCCGAAAGAACAACCGCAAGAGTCGCCCCTACGTGTTTTTTTATTTTTTGTGATGCGCCGTTTTGTTATTTGTTGGGCAACGAGTCGATTTGTTTTCTCAACATTACGTATAGTTCGGCGATATAATCTATGTCTTCGCCAAGAGTTTCTCTCAGTTTTTCAATAACGCGCAAACCTTCTTCGTAATATTTTGAGGCGGTTTTCTTGTCTCCGATTAGCACAAATATTCTTGAGCGATTCGCGTAAATATGCAAGGCGTGTAATTGGAAATCTTCTTTTTCGTTTTCTTCCAATCCCAAACTTTCATCTTGTTGTAATCTTTCAATGATTTTTATGCATCTGTCCGAACTTTCGATTGCCTCGTCATATTTTTCAATACTTGCGTAACACAACGAGCGGTTGCTCAACGCGGACGCGAAATAAAGTAACAAGATCGGATCATTAACAGTTGCGAAATCGCCAAACTCATTTATTGCCCGATCAAAAGCCTTTATTGCTTCGGCGAATTTCCCGATGTCGAGCAATATAGAACCTTCGGTTGTAACGGCGTTGAACAGATCGACGCGGTTTTCGAATTGCGGTTCGGCATTAACTATGCGGTCAAGAATTTCAATACCGCGCCCGACATCAATTAGAACGTCGCCGATTTTATTCAATCTTTCCGTTTCAGATTCGAATTCAAAATCTTGATAAGATTCATAAGTCGCCGTGCAACGATCCATCAAAACATTCGCCAACTCGCGCTCATGCTCCATTTGACCAATATCTATCAACTCAACCAATAACCGCATTGCCCGATTATACGCATCTACAACCTTGTCTAGCGGTTCTTCCATATCGCGAAACAGCGTTCCTTGCGCAACACTAACTTTTGCCATAAAGTATCTTGTGTCAAGGTCGCTTATTTTTTCAACCGCGCGGAAAGCAAGAAACGATTCATCGAAATCGGTTTTTGCTTTTTGGAAGTCGCCTTTTTCGTGATATATTGTTCCGCGATTGAGTTGTATTCCTGCGATGTCGTATTTGGCTTCACCGTCGCCGGAATCGTCGAGCGGTTTGAGTGTTGCGAATGCGATGTTGTAGGATTCGATTGCGTGATCTAGGTCATCGTAGTCGTTGTAGGCAACTGCGCGGTGCAAGTAAACATTTCCGAGTTTACGTCTTATTTCGGTCTCTTCGCCTTGTGCAAGTGTATTTTTCAAAACTTGTTCCGCGCGATTGAGCAACATAACTATCGTTTCAAGGTCTTGACCTTCGTCGTATGCGATAGTTGCCAGTTCTCCAAAAATATCGGCTAACTCTTCGCTTTGTTCAATTGACCTTACCGACATACTCTCCAACTCAGCAACACGTCTTTTGAGCGGTTCAATATCACGTAATTCCCCGCCAGCATCGCCTTCGCCGCCGCAACTTGAACAAGCACAACCGCCCGAATGATCACCAGCCGCAACCATACCGATAATCGGCGAAACCGCTAAAACCGGCAAAATTACAAACCACAAATTAACCAAAACAGTTGCAATATCTTGCGAACAAAGACAGAAAAACAATTCCAAAACAATAGACATCTTTTTACTCCCAAAAAACGAACTTTCTAAAAACACACTAACCTACACCAGCTACGGCGTAAAACGAACAGGGCATTATAACCATGTTCTCTTATATTACAAGCATGGGGGAAGCAGACTTTTTCAGAAAACCCAATTGCGTAGAAAATTTCCGTAATGACTTTATGTTGTTCCGCTGTAAAAAAACGCCCCTTTTCGAAAAATGCTCCCTGTTGAACTTGACCTGTCATTGGTAGGGACAACCTTGTAACCTGAATCCGAAGTAATGACAATTTCTTGTTTAAATAGTTTTATGTCTCCGATTACTCCATAGTCAAATTGTTCCATAATTGTACCTTTAGCCATTACATCTCCATAGCGGGCATTGCGGGCGGCGAATATTAGTACTCCGAGATATTCTGCCTTTTTCTCTATTTCGGAGGTAAGCCCGCGATTCATCTTTTCCGTCGCGAGTGCATTGGCTTTATGAGCATTCCCTTTCGTTTTAACATCGGTGATTGTCAATTTGCCTTGATCGTCGATCTTCATGGAAAAATCCGTAATTTGCAAGTTACCATAATTTTTGAATATATCCGAGCGTAATTCATCAATAAATTCATCAAATTTCGGCTCACGCTCAGCTAACCATTCATCTCGGTCAATAGTTCTTCCCCATTTAGCAGAATCGTAATTAGGCGGAAGACCACACTTAATGAAAAGATGCGGATTTTCTTTCATATTAAGAGACGAGGAATTGAGAGCAGATTCAAGAGCCAAACAGATTTCCTCCGCAAAATCCGGATCGAATCCGTTTTCTCCAGACATGTCCGGTGCAAACATAAAAATACCGTCTGGGTTTATGCCCATAGAGGAACAAAACCCTTTACTAGACGTAGGCGGGTCAACTCCTTTCTCGTCCAAAACTCTATTATATATCTCATGGAAAGTCTTATAACTGAACTTTTGCAAATTTTATAATTATTTGTATTAAAATGGGTTATAACAAAATTTATTAACTTTGTTATATTTTGACACAAAAATATTTTTTGTGTCTATGTTATGAAACCC
>JAIRWK010000273.1 GCA_031268995.1 Planctomycetaceae bacterium | reverse complement strand
AATGAAATAGACGAAAATTTCATTTTCAACTCTTTCGTATATTTTCGTATTTAAAATTCACCTCTGTGAACTCTGTGTTCTCTGTGGTTGATAAAAATTCTATCGACTGAATAGTTACTTTTTATTTTTGGGCGATGCCTTATTCTTTTTCGCCTTCCTCGCTTTTGTGGTGTTCTCTATTTTAAGAAAAAACGCAGATTCGGAGATCATACTCCAATATCTGCGTTTTTCTTTTTGCTAGCTATACAAGTCTGAATTGTATGTGTTATTTTTGGGCTAGGACGGCGTGGATGTGTTTATTGCCTCGTTCGGCTAGACCTTGAATTAGGACAAACAACACCGGCGTTACATAAACTCCAACCATTGTCTCCATCAACAAGCCGCCAAATACGCAATTGCCAATCGCGTTACGCGAAACCGCACCGGCACCATTTGCCATCACCAACGGCAAAACCCCAAGTATGAACGCAAATGAAGTCATAAAAATTGGTCTAATTCTGAGTCGACCGGCTTCATACGCGGCTTGGACAAGCGGCATGTTTTCGTGTACGCGGCGGTGTTTGGCGAATTCTGTAATGAAAATCGCGTTCTTTGCCGAAAGCCCAATCATCATCAAGAATCCGATTTGCGTGTATAAATTTATCTCAAGCAAACTGCCGCCAAACTTACCAAACAAAAATACCGCCACCACCGAACCCGCAACTCCAAGCGGAACCGCCATCATAATAATCAAAGGAGACGACCAACTCTCATATTGCGCCGCAAGTATCAAAAACGCGAACAAAATCGAAATGCCGAAAAATACTACTGCTTGACCGCCGGCGCGTTTTTCTTGGAATGTTATACCTGTCCACGCGGAACTGAATCCGTCCGGCAATTGATAACCTTCCAACTTGCTAATTCCCTCGCTCGTACTGTGAAGCGGATGAACTATGCCCGTCAACGCTACACTTGGGAATAGATTGTAACGGGTCAACAATTGAGGTCCCGAAATTTCATGCAACGTTACAAACGAACTCAAAGGTACCATTGTACCGTTTCGATTTCGGACTCTCATTGTGTAGACATCGTTGACGTTATCGCGGTATTCGCCTTCTGCTTGAACGTTGACTCGGTATGTTCGTCCGAACACGTTGAAGTCGTTTATGTAAGCCGTGCCGAGTGTTGAAGCCAATGTTGAGAAAAGCTCCAGCGTATCAACCTGCATCCGCATTGCCTTCTCTCGATCAATATCAAGATAAAGACGCGGCGAACGCGGGTTAAACGGCAACATCGTAAGAACGAATAATTTATCGTTATTATTTGCTTTTTGTTGTTCCATCCAATACTTAACATCCTCACCGACAAGCGACAACGTATTCGCGCCGACATCACGCTCATCAAGCAAAACATACGACACACCCGTTGACATACCCAACCCCATAATCGGCGGCGGTGTCGTCATTGTGAACGCTGCTTCCGGCACGGCATGTTCTAAATCACGCCGCAAACGCGCAATAATCGCTTCGGGTTTCAATCCGGGATTCTTCCGGTTTTTCCATTCGTCAAGCCGAACAATTGCCATGCCGTGATTCGAACCGGCACCGCTGAAAAATGAAAATCCATTTATCAACATCGCACCTTTGACACCGCCCGAAATAACATTTCCTTTTTCATCTTTGACAAGTTCTTTCTGCTTATCGATTGCCTTCTCCGTCAAACGCAACGCCGCACGAGTTCGTTCTTGTGATGCGCCTTCGGTTAATTTCGCTTCGAGGAAAATAACGCCTTGATCTTCGTTTGGTAAAAATCCTGACGGCAACATTCGCATGACAGTAATCAGGACAAAAACAAGCATAAACCAAAGAACCAACATGAACGGCGCAATTGAAATGAAAAACCTAACTGTTGCGAGGTAGAATACTCGAAAACCGTCAAAGAAGAAATTGAACAATCTAAAATGCGGCAGCCGCTTTTCCTTCGGCACCGACGGACGCAACAAAATTGCACACAAAGACGGCGCAAGCGTAAGACCGCAAATACCGGAAATTCCAATCGCTCCGGCAATAGTTAAGGCAAATTGTTTGTAAAGTTTGCCAACAATTCCTTGCATCATCGCCGTCGGAACAAACACCGCCATCATAACTAAAACCGTTGCGACAACAGGTCCTATAACTTGTATCATTGATTTTTTTGCCGCCGTAACTCCGTCAAGATGTTCTTCGTCTATCAACCGCTGCGTATTTTCCACGACAACAATTGCATCATCAACAACTATACCAATAACAAGAATCATACCAAACAACGTCATCGTGTTAATTGAAAAATGGAATAGCTGCATCAAGAAAAATGTTCCGACAATTGACACTGGAATTGTAAGCGTTGGAATCAATGCTGCACGCCAATCTTGCAAAAACATGTAAACCGTAAGAACGACAAAAAGAACACACAGAATTATCGTTTCTCTAAATTCTTCAACCGTTGCCGAAATAAAATCTGTCGCGTTGAACGTAATTTCGCACTCCAACCCGCTACGGTCAAGCGAATCCTTCATTGAATTTATTTCTTTAATTACATTTCCCGCAACTTCAATCGCGTTCGCACCTGAACGAGGTGAAACTGCCATACCGGTTGACATTTTTCCGTTGTAACGCGATTCCATTGTGTAGTTCGCCGCGCCAAGCTCAACCCGCGCAACATCCTTCAATCGCAAAACCGCAGCACGTTCGTCAACCCGAATAATTATATTCTCAAATTCCGTAACATCCTTCAACCGACCAAGCGTAATAATTGACAAACTCGTTTGAACTCCCTCCGGCACCGGCGAAAGACCAATACGTCCCGCCGCAACTTGAATATTTTGCGATTCAATTGCGCGTTGAATATCCGATGCCGAAACTCCACGCGCCGACATCGCATTCTCATCAAGCCAAACCCGCATACTAAAATCTCGATTGTCAAATGTCCGAACCTCACCGACATCTTTCACCCGAGCAAGCCGATCCTTGATATAAAGCGAAGAATAATTTGCCAAATAAGGTCCGCTCTTCTTTCCGCCGCTATGAGCGAGAAGCGAATCCTCATCAATTATGTTACTACCGTCATTTGTGTCAGCTGACTCAGCGGCGGCGTTTGCGGAATTATTTTTTAATTTGTCAAGCGCACCCGCGATACCTTTTTTATCATTGCCGGATTTTATTGTGTCTTCTGGGTTCTGATCTTTTTCAAACAGACTCATGAAGCAAACAAAATTCGTCGCACGCTTGTCAACACGTACTCCAAACCGTTTTACTTCCTCCGGCAAAAGCGGCTCCGCTGCCTTAACACGGTTTTGAACCATAACCGACGCAATATCGGGATCAGTTCCAACTTCAAACGTAACAGTAATCGACATCGTCCCATCGCTGGTACATTGTGTTTCAATATAGATCATATTGTCAACACCGTTGAGTTGTTGTTCAAGCGGAATTGCTACGGTTTTGGCTACGTCTTCCGCGCTTGCGCCTGGGAAGGTAGCGTTTACAGCGATTGTCGGCGGGACAATATCGGGGAATTGTTCGATTGCCAAAGTTGGAATCGAAACCAGACCAAGCAGCGTGATCACCAAACAGACCACGCACGAAAAGATTGGACGATCAATGAAAAAATGTGAAAACATGTTTTTTGTACTTTAAACTTTAAGGGTACGAAACTGCTTGCACTCCGAACTTGCGATACACCCGCAGACATGCCGCTGTATATTGAGCCGGTATGGGCGGTAGGCTTTAACCGCTTCACGTTGTTGCGTTTGCCTAACGCTCTGCGTTGTAGGTTTACCGCAGCTTCTGGAATTTTAAAACAGCTTGAGTATACATTGACTTTGGCACTCTTACGCCGATAAAATTTCAGACGCAATCAGCTTTATTTTTTTAGTCTTACAATCCAACACAGCAATAAAACGTACTCCCATTTGCCAATAAACTCTCCGTCGCACACCAAAGTTTACAGACAAGAAACACAATTTCTAACCGTGAAAGAAACATGTTATACCGAAGCCGACACGAACGACAAGCCGCGGTATAAACAAAATGGTCTCCAAAATCGCCCTTTCATCAGCAACTACAGAAGTACCATTTCGAGGCTCATTATACCACTTCTAAGCACATCGTAAAGGGCTTCACGTAAATTCACACATAAAGGAACTTCCAAAAACCAGTCTTTTGCAAGCGGACGTATGCTTAAGTCACTTTAAATTTCATAGAGCTGAACACGCAAGCGCAACAACGTGAAGCGGTTGTTCAAGGGCGAAGCCTACCGCCCATACCGGCTTCGGTATAGTACGCAGATGACGCAGATTTTGAGGAGATATTCGCGGATTAGATTTTATTTTCTGAATCTTGCGAATATCTTCCCAAATCTGCGGCGTCTGCGTGCTAAAAAAAATTTTTCCTAAATCTGGAAAAATAGGGGTTGCGTTTTTTGACAAATTGTTTTATACTCCTGTGGCTTGGTGGTTGATTTTGAGTTTGATCGCGGTGAATTTTGATTTTCGGTTTGTGCCGTGTTAAATTTTTTCGCGTTTAAATAGTCGTTTATTGTGTTGTTAATGTTTTCTTTTTACCAAACGAGAAAAGTTGCAGCGCAATAATTTTTACAAATGTTTA
>JAIRWK010000188.1 GCA_031268995.1 Planctomycetaceae bacterium | reverse complement strand
GTGCCGCCCTTTGCCATAAAAGTGCCGCCCTTTGCCATAAAAGTGCCGCCCTTTGCCATAAAAGTGCCGCCCTTTGCCATAAAAGTGCCGCCCTTTGCCATAAAAGTGCCGCCCTTTGTCATAAAAATGATCCCCTTTGGCGGTTTGGGGGGATTTTATAACCACAGAGAACACAGAGGACACAGAGAGGGAGATTTTTTTTAAGATAAGGCAGACAAAATACTAAAAAATATTCTACAAAAATCTCTTTCCGTATTCCTTTTACCCGCAATATCAAAAAAATCTCTCCCTCTGTGTCCTCTGTGTTCTCTGTGGTTAAAAAAATCTCTTTCTCTGTGTCTTCTGTGTTCTCTGTGGTTACACGTATATATAGTAAAAATTATCCCCTTTTCGTGGTTTTAAGGTCAAGCGATTTTGTTTTTTAGAATTTTTAGAGATTCGGCTAGGTCTTTTGTGGAGTTTATGGTTTCGTTTGTTGTATCTCTGTTTAGTTGTGTAACTTGTTCAACTTGTGTTAGGCTTTGCGAGATTGAATCTACTTTTACGGACTGTTCGATTGAGGTTTTTGCTATTTTTGTAACGTGTTCTGTTGCCCCGTCAACCAGTTTGGTAATTTCGTCCAACGCTCCGGCGGTTTGGTCGGCAATTCCCGCACCTGATAAAATTTGTTTGTTACTTGATTCGATCAACGACGCTGTTTCTCGTGCGGCTTTTGCACTCCTCGACGCAAGATTCCGCACCTCCTCCGCAACAACCGCAAACCCCTTGCCATGCGTCCCCGCCCGCGCCGCCTCAACCGCAGCATTCAACGCCAAAAGATTCGTTTGGAACGCAATATCATCAATCGTTTTGATCACCTTTTTCATTTGTTCGGCAGTGTCGCAAATGTTACGCATTGAAGTTACCATTTCTTTCATTTGTGATTGTCCTTTTGACGCAGCTTTTACGGCATCTTTCGTAAACCTGCTCGCGTCCGATGCCGCCGTACAATTCTCATCCGACAAAACCCGCGTCTGGTTGACCGCCTCAATTATCCCCGCCAAATTGTCAACCGAACGCTCAACTCCGCCCTGCAATGACTCATTCGCCGAAACAACTTTGCTAATCGTGCCAAATAATCCTCCTAGCGTCCCCGAAACATAACCGCGTTGCGATTCCACGCGGCTCAACAACGTTACGTCCGTGAATGTTTGAACTCCGCCGATCAGATTTTTTTGTTTATCGTATAATTTGATGAAGTTGATGTCGAAAATTTTGTTGCCGATTTCGCGTCTGACAATCTTTTGCCCGTTTTTATTTCTTCCGCTAAACTCACTGCCGTCAACAACGAAATTATTCTGCCCGGCAATCTTGTTCGCAAAGACCGGCACAAAATTTTGATCAACCGCCAACAACGCGGACGGCAACGAATTAAGAATCGAAATATACCAACTCTCCGTCCGATTATAAATCCCTTGCACCGCCCGATTGAGCAACCACGCACCAACCACACCAACAATAAACAATAAACTCCCCACGAAACAAATATACGAAACTCCCCTCCTCATAACAACCGCCAATTGCCCCGTGATCGCTTCCTCAACCTCTTTTAGGTCTTTGTCCGATACTTTTTTGATGTCCTGCAATTGGGCAATATTTTTCTTGATATAGTTTCCCGCTTTAGCCGTAACATTGTCCAAAGTTGCTTTCTCCGCGATCAAAAGAACCGTCCACTTGTCGCCAAGTACGACGAACTCTTGAGAGAATAATATTTGGCTTCCGTCGGTTGTTTTTGGAAAAGAGCTGCCGGTTTCGTTCGCGATTGACGACGCTGCAACCTTTCCCCGCGGCGAAACAAGCACCGCCTTGCCATCCCCCAACAACTCCGCATTGTCCGCAACAACCTGCCGCAATATCCCGCCCAAAACCGCCGCATCCGCCTCAATCCCGCAAACTCCAATCACGCGGTTGCGTATTCGGATTGGTGCCGTTACGGTGATTCCTTGTGTTCCGTTTTCGTTTATTTTGTGCGGGTCGGAAACTTCCGTCTTGCCGCCGCTCAACGAAGCCGTGTACAAAACCGACGCATCCATCTCCGGCATCGCAACCTCCACCGAAACCTTCGAATCGCTCCGTTGACTTCGATAAGCAAACCTCCCCAATTTTCCGTCAAACTTATCATAAGCCGCCGGCTCCCAACAAACCCACGCCGCGTTTATGTTGTCCAAATCGCGTACCATTTTGAACACGACATCTTTTATCGATTCGCGTGATTCCGCCGCGCTCGCCAATTCCGCTTTCGTCTTTTCGGTTTGCTCGGTTTCATTGTGTTCGGTTGCTGAGCCGATGAAATTTTCCAACACTTTTTTGTCCTGAACATTCTCCGGCAAAGCTTCGACAATTTCCGGTTTAAGATCGATCTCCGGCTCAACAATCTTTGGTTCAACTTCGACAACTTCAGGTTTAACAATCTCTGGCTCAACTACGGCGACATCAGGTTTCTCTACAAAATTTTCCGAAATAATCGCCGGTTCCGTTTCGACGGTTTCAATAATTACTTTCAGGTCTTCCAAAATTTCCGCCGGTTCACTTACAACAGCTTCGGAAACGACATCAGAATTTCCCAAAACCACATCCGATTCAACTTCGACAACTTCCGAAACAGCTTCAGGATTTTCCACAATTTCCGCCGGCTCAACTTCAATAACTTCCAAAACGGTTTCAGGAATCTCTACAATTTCCACCATTTCACTTACGTCTGTTTCGGGAATTATCTCAATAGTTTCGTTTGTGTTTTCTGTGTTTTCTGTTTGCGGTTCTTCTTTTGGTTCTTGGGCAAACTCTGTTGGTTGATCTTGAATTATTGTTGGCTGATCTTGAATTATTTTGTCCGCTCTCGCAATATAATTCGCGGTGATTTTGTGTGCGTTCCGGCTTGCCGGAAGCTCCAACGGCTTGACCGAATAATCAGGAACAATCGACGGCATCACAACAACATCAATAACACCAACAGTATTTCTATTGTCAATTTCTTTATCGTCGATTTCAGTTATTTTGAGTTGTTCTGTGGTTGTGGGGTAGTTGTGTGTTTCGTTTTGGTTTGATTGCCTTCTTCTGAAACGCGAACGGTTCGCAACTTCTTGATAATAACTCTGCTTCACAGCAGGAATGATCAAAATACTATTCGGGTTCGTGTTCCTTGATTGCCGTTCAATACTGTTCTTTTGGATTGTGTTAATGTTGGCGAGAGTTTCGGCGGCGGTGATGATTTCTTGGAGTTGCAATTTGAGTTGTGTTCCGGCAATTTTCGCGGAAAGTTGCAATTGCTCGTTGTTGCGTGCGGTTTTGTTTGCCGCAATTTTTATCTCTGTTTCCTTGAGATATGATTCCGTTTCGCCGACAATCGTACTCAAATTGTCATGCAACGGTTTCAATAAATCATGTTTCGCCTTCAAATCATCACTAACAGATTTGATTCCGATTTTGCCAACGAAATAAATTGATGCCAAAGAGATCACTGTTATTGCCAAAACACCAGCTAATGTCAAACGTCCGATTTTCATTGTTTCACCCAAAAAGAAAAATAAATAGTTTAATACCCAAATCCCAAACGCAACGGTAAACCCGACCGCCGCCGATACTCTCAACCGTTATCGTGTATCTATTTTTTGAAATTAACCGAATTTGCCCACAATACGCAATTGTATTAGTTTTTTTTAAGCGTATAGTTTGATCATTTGTCATAATCGGTACAAGACGATTTGTTTTTTTTCAACACGATTTTTTATTGAAACGCAGAGAACACAGAGAACACAGAGAAAAGCGGGGAGGAAGATTTTTTTTAACTATTCAGTAGTATAAAACCGTTATTTGTACAGGAGTTACAATTTGTCAAAATTAAGTGATTTATGTCAATAAATATAGGTACAAAAACCTAAGCTGCTAATATTTAAGCAATTAT
>JAIRWK010000098.1 GCA_031268995.1 Planctomycetaceae bacterium | reverse complement strand
AACTATTCAGTCGAATGATTTAATTTATTTTTTAAACCGCGAAATACGCTAAAAGAGCACGAAAGGTTGCGAATAATTTAGTTTCGCGTCTTTTCGCGTAAATTTCGTGTGTTTCGCGGTAAAATAAAAAAATAAAAATCAAACGACTGAATAGTTACGTTATAGTCAAGCCGTTTTAAATTTCCCGAAGCTGAACACGGAATCGCAACAACGTGAAACGGTTGTTCTACTCAAGCTGTTTTAAAATGCCAGAAGCTGAACACGCAAGCGTAACAACGTGAAGCGGTTGTTCAAGGGCGAAGCCTACCGCCCATACTGGCTTCGGTATCAATGGCGAAGCCTATCGCCTACACCAGCTACGGTATATCCCCCTTGTCGAAACTTGGAAGCGTGGTAAACTGTCCGCTCGTTTTTCGCTGGTGCTCCGCATAGATTTCGGTTGGATTGGTTTTTTATTGCGGTCAAGTTTTGGGTTGAATATTGGCGTTTTTCTAAAGGGAATTTCAAAAAAACTTCCTTTAACAAGTGATGATAGTAAAATGCGCCCTTGATAGCAACGAGTATTTATTATTTGCGCCTTTATTTTTGCAAGAATAAAAAAGATAAACGAAATTAGGAAATCCAACTGGTGCTATTAAAAGACGTAGGAGTTACACTGAAGCTACTTTAAAATTCCCAAAGCTGAACACGCAAACGCAACAACGTGAAGCGGTTGTTCAAGGGCGAAGCCTATCGCCTTACCGGCTACGGTATAGCATCACTTGTTGATTAGGATTTTTGGAAATTTTCTAAAGAAAATTTTATTGGTGAGATTGTTGGTGAAGGTTTTGAATTACCTCGTTGTTTTTTTGTGAGAGCATTGCGGGGGAGTTTTTTGGAGAGTTTTATGACTATTGACAAAAGTTTACGAACGAGGAAAGGCATTGTTAGGGCGAGGAATGTTTTAACAAGAGCAGAACGAATAGAGCGGTTGACGCAACAAGACCGTTGGAAAGAGGAAGACGGAGTATTCGGGCTTTCTAAGGTTCGGGTTTATCGGGTTGTGGTTAAGAAAAAGAAGAAGAAAAAAGGTGAGGAAGAAGGAGCTGAAGCCGGAACTGCCGCAGCTACTCCAGCCAAGTCCGGCGCAGCCGCTAAAGCCGCTGCCCCTGCCGCAAAAAAGAAATAATCCGAAAAAAAACATTGGGAATGCAGGTTATACCGTAGCTGGTAGGTCGATAGGCTTCGCCCTTGAACAACCGTTTCACGTTGTTGCGATTCCGTAATCAGCTCCATGAATTTTAAAACGGCTTGAGTATAAAGGGATTCACGCAAATGTTTATTTTATTGCGTGAATTTTCTTTAATTTATGTTGTCAGTGTATCGAAATCCGATCTGAAGGTGAAAACGTGAGTATGGATATTATTTGGGCACCTTGGCGAATGTCTTATGTTGATGGCAGTGATGTTAAGGGTTCTGAGCGGGTGGAGGTTGGGGGTGATGCGGATGCTGATTGCTTTATTTGTCAAGCGGTATTTGATGTGGGGCATGATCGGGAGCGTCTTGTGATTTGTCGTACGGAAAGTACGGTAACATTGTTGAACAAGTTCCCGTATAACAATGGTCATTTACTTGTTGCTCCGTGTGATCATGTTGGGAGTTTGGGCTGCGTGTGTGAGGCGGTGCAATTGCAGATTTTGCGTGAGATTGACAGGTGGGTTAAGGTACTTGAGGGATTGATGAAGCCGGACGGGTTCAATATTGGTCTGAATTTGGGGCGTTCTGCTGGAGCTGGTTTACCCGGACATTTGCATTGGCATATTGTGCCGAGATGGAACGGAGACACAAATTTTATAACAACAATAAGCTCAACAAAAATCATCCCGCAATCTTTAAACGCGCTTTGGGAAATCTTAAACAGCTCGCGTTAAAAAAATCGTAACCGTTCACACGGTTTTGCGTTTGTGCGGTGATGGAAATTGTTTTTTAACGCGAAATACACGAAATTTCCGCGAAACAACACGAAACTATTTTTCGCGAACTTTCGTGATCTTTCGCGTGTTTCGCGTTTAAAAATCTGTTCTGTGAACGGTTAAAAAAAATCTTATATTGAAGCCTATCGCCCATACCGGCTTCGGTATCCCAATGTCTTTTTTGTCTCTTAAAAAAGTGCGTAATTTTTTGGGATTCTCCTGTGTGTTGGTTGAGTGGAGGCAAGAAATATTGTGATTTGGTATTTATTCCAAAAAAATTTTCATCGAATAAGACACTAGAAAAAGCAGTGTTTTTCTAGTGTTTTAGTTGGGTGTGGTGGAAAAATTTTTTGTACCTGCTTGACTCGTGTTGTGAATGTAATTATAATCTCGCCCCGTTGGATGGAATGTCGCGAGTTTAGTTTTTATCTGTTTGTGAGAGCAGAGCTGGCGGGCGGCGAGAATGAGACGTACAGAAAGTTTTGGTTGATGTTGGTTGTCTGGTTTTTATTGGGCAACCTTTCTTGACTTCAATGTTTCTAATTTGGCACGATTTTACAATGTTTCGCTCAATTATGAAGTTCGGTTTTCAGCGGGTTGTCGCGTTGTTGCTTTTGGCAACATTTGCGCCGTTGGCTGTGTTGAGTGAGGCAGGGCATCTGATTCCCGGATTGAGTGGAAGTTGTGATTGCTTCAAAGTTGTGGGTGCTGGTTCTTCGCACAATCCGCAAGCTGTTTGTTACCATGCTCACGGTGCAGGTTATGGCTGTGGCAATGCTGAAGGAATTCGTGTCAAATTCATTGAGGTTGAGACTACGGAGTCTTCCGATGTGCAGCATGGTGATTGTGTGTTGCATGAGTTTTGTTCTTTGTTCAACAGTGTTGGCATAATGGTTGTAGTTCCGCCGGTTTCGGATATGGTTACGGAGCGGGACGGGGTTGAGTTATTGTTATTATCTTTTGTTTTCTGTTCAAATTTTCAGGCGCGTGCGCCTCCTCTAGTCTGATTGATCTGGTTTTGATCAATTTTCTTTTTTGTGTTAGTGGTATTTGATGGTGTGGTTTTATTGTTGCGCAATGTATTGAGGGCGTTGGAATCCGCGAAGCCGAATTCGGCAATCGTTGCAACTTATACTGAAGCTGTTTTAAAATTCCCAAAGTTGCGGTGAACCTGCAACGCAGAGCGTTAGGCAAACGTAACAACGTTAAGCGAGCGGTCGTTTACGGGCGAAACCTAATGTCAATACCGATTACGGTGTATGGATTTTATGCGGTTTCTGAAATTTCAAGATAACTTTAAGTATTTTTATGAAACAATCTGAATTAAAAAAATGTGCTGGTGAAGGTCAATGTGTTTGTGGTTGTTCGGGCGATGAGCAGGTTGATAATTCGTTTTTTCAAGACCCAGTCGTGTTGCGGTTATGCACGATGTATCGTGATTTATTGTTGCATGATGGTTTTGGTGAATTGCGAGTGGATGTGAAGATATTGAAGCGCGGTCAAAAGGAAGTGATTGTCAAGTCGGGCAAGGAGTATCGTTATGTTGTTGATGTTCCGGGTGAACTCAACAGATGGGAATAAGGCAAATTATACCGGCTTAGGTACCCATGTTACACACGATACGGAAATTATGGTGGTTATTCAGTCGATTGATAGAAAAAGTTCGCGTCCCGTTAGGGACGGAATGTGAGGATATTTCAAACGGTTTAGTTTTAATCACATTGTGTCCCTACGGGACACGAAATATGCTTTTACCATATTTTCTACCAACATTTCGTCCCTAACGGGACGAGGAAAATACGTCTGGTTATCACCGATGCGTAACATGAGTTGGTAATATACACAAAAAAAAAAACATGCAACAAGGAGGCAAGATAGGTGATAAGAATTTTTAAGTTAGTAAGAGGGAGTTTTTATATTTTTTTGTTTCTTTATAAAAAATTAGCACGCAGACGACGCAGATTCTCAAAGATAATTGCGGATTGGATTTTATTTTCCGATCTTGCGACCATCTTTATAAATCTGCGCTATCTGCGTGCTGATTTTTAAACTGTGCTTATACCATAGCCGGTAGGGCGATTGGGCAACCGCTTCACGTTGTTGCGTTTGCCTAACGCTCTGCGTTGTGGGTTTACCACAGCTTCGGGAATTTCAAAACAGCTTGAGTATAAAGTTCTTTTTGGGTTATTTTTTTCCTCCCCCTTTCTCAATTTTGCCCAAAGAGTAAAATATTACGGCTTTTGGTATTGTTGCCGAAGTTTTGAGTGTTTTGTCGGCTGGGCAGGACTCTGAATAAATTTATTCTATATCAAGCTGATATACCGTAGCCGGTAGGAAGATAGGCTTCGCCCTTGAACAACCGTTTCACGTTGTTACGCTTACGTGTTCAGTCGCAGGAATTTTAAAATAGCTTGAGCATATAATATAGCTATAGCTTTATCACAAAAATCATGATGGTTTTTCGACCACAAATGTTGCTTGTATTTCGTGAAGGATACACGTTGCGGCAATTTTTTAATGATCTTATTGCGGGGGTGATTGTCGGGGTAGTTGCATTACCTCTTGCGATTGCGTTTGGTTTAGCGTCGGGCGTTTCGGTTGAGCAAGGAATTTACACGGCAATAATCGCCGGTTTTATTGTTTCGTTGTTTAGCGGATCGCGGGTTCAAATTGGCGGACCTACAGGTGCGTTTATAGTTGTTGTTTACGGCATTGTCCAAACTCAAGGTATTCAAGGACTTTGGGTTGCAACAATTCTTGCCGGAATCCTTCTGGTAATCATGGGACTTTCCGGCATGGGCAATTTGATAAAATATATTCCATATCCGGTAACGCTTGGTTTTACGGCGGGGATTGCCGTGATAATCGCAACTTCACAAATACCGGAATTATTCGGTTTCTGCTGGGCGGCAGATGCCAACATACCGTCCGAATTTATCGCTAAACTTGTTTTTTTCTATAAGCATTCCGGTACTATTAATATTTGGGCAACAGCAATTGCGGCGTTGTCGATTTTTATAATTTTGTTTTCGCCGCGTATAACAAAACGAGTTCCGGGTTCATTATTTGCGGTTTTAATTTGTACGTTGGTAGTGATGTTGTTTCGTTTGCCGGTTGATACGATTGGTCAAACGTTGGGGCATGTTCCGACGGAGTTGCGGTTGGGGATACCGCAATTTTCAGTGCCGGAAATAGATTGGTCGAAGATATCGCCGATATTCAGCGCGGCGGTAACAATCGCGATGCTTGGTGCAATTGAGTCCCTTCTTTCGGCAGTAGTAGCGGACGGAATGATCGGCACAAAACATAATTCAAATACAGAATTGGCAGCGCAAGGATTAGCAAATATAGTCGTCCCATTCTTCGGCGGCATTCCGGCAACCGGCGCAATCGCAAGAACCGCAACAAATATACGCAACGGCGGACGAACTCCAATTGCGGGACTTATTCATGCAATTACGCTTTTTGTGGTGGTGTTATTTTTCGGAAAATATGCGGCAAAAATTCCATTAGCAGCGTTGGCGGGGATACTGGTTACTGTTGCAATAGATATGAGTCAATATCGTCTGTTTTCAAAAGTAGTTTTTCGTGCGCCGAAGAGTGATATTGCGGTTATGTTGCTTACATTTTTTCTTACGGTATTTCTTGATTTAACGATTGCAATTCCTCTTGGGCTGATACTTGCGTCGTTTCTTTTTATGCGTCGGATGGAGGGGATGTTTGACACGGATTCTGTTGATCACAGGCTGCACAAACTTTGCGATGATGATCCGGATGAAGACCCGTTTGCGTTGCGTTTATTTGAGGTGCCGGATGATGTACATGTTTATGAGATTCATGGACCGTTCTTTTTTGGCGCGGCATCGAAATTTCAAGCGGCAATTGCGGGGATCAGATGTCGTGTAATAATTTTGCGAATGCGAAATGTACCGATTATGGATTTGACGGGCGTGAATGTGTTGGAGGAATTGTTGGAGCGAGCGGCAAAAAATGACACAACTATTTTCCTCACCGCCGTTAGACCTCAACCAATGAACGTAATGAAAAAATACGGCATACTAGAAAAAATCGGTAGCAAAAACGTATTCAACACAATTGTCGAAGCGTTACCCGCCGCCGCAGAGATTGTCGAACACGACCTAACCGTAGCCAAAACCTTACTGGCAATCGAAAAAAATAAAATCACAACAACAAAAACATAACTACTCACGAGGAGTTTTTTAGAGAACTTCCAAAAACTTCATTTTCACCAATTATCCAATAAACAAAAATGAAAATAGGTAACGAGATTATTAGATTAGAGGAGATTTCACCGAATCATTGGCAGGCAAAATATCGGGGTAATTACGGTATTTACACGATCAAAATAACAATAGACGGTAAAAAAACAACTAAGTTTTCCTGTTCGTGTCCCAGTGATTATCATCCGTGTAAGCATATTGCTATGATCGAGGACGCAATTGTTGAACGTATTGCTCAAAACAAAAAAGTTATGGGAAAAAAGACAAAGCAGAAAGGAAATGTAACGGTTGAAAAATTATTACGGACTGCATCACAGAAAGAATTGTATCAATTTATTGTGCGGCAAGCTCGTTACAATAAAGATTTGACTAATCTGATATTGCTAGAATTTGCGGAAAAAGTAACAGAAAAAAATAACAACGCTAATCCTTATCATGTTATTTTGCGTGAGGCGTTGAGTCGTGTTGACTTAGAAAATATTGAGGACGATTATTATCATGATAGCGAAGAAAGGATTGAGTTTGATGCTTTGGATCCGGTATTTGCAAAGGCGAAAGAATATTTTCATCAAAAGAATTATCGTGAAGTTATACTCATTTGTAAAGCCTATATTGAAGAGTTTGCGGAGTGGTTACGGCAAAAGAGTAAAAAATTCAATGAGATTGAGGCGTTTATTGACGCGGAATATTATGAATTTCCGTTTCGGATGTTAGGTCATGTTGTCGAAAGTTCGGGAGTTGATTTGAAAGAGTTATACGATTATTGTTGTGTTGAAATCAGGAATAGTAAGTATAAAGTATTTGATAATGATTTTCATAATTTATTTATGAAGTTGTCGCAAAAAGTAAATCCGAACGGGTTTATTGAATTGCAAGATGAGTTATTGAGTAATATTTCGAATAAGAGTTCATACGAAGCAGAAATAATTTTGAAACGAAAAATTGATCTGTACAAACTCAACGAACAACCGAAAAAAGCGTGGGAAATTATTGAAGAAAATATTCAAATCGAATCTTTTTGTAAAAAATTAGCGGAGAAAAAAATCAAGGAAAAGAAGTTCGCTGAAGCAAAAAAATTGATCGAAAACTATTTGGGAAAAAATCAAAATAAAACACATCGAACTAGTTGGGATTGGAATAAGTTACTTTTGGAGATTGCGCAAAAAGAAAAAGATACGCCGACAATTCGTGAAATTTCTTTTACATTTATCAAGGATAATTTTGATGCGGAATATTTTAAAATTTATAAATCAACTTTTGCCGACAAAGAATGGGCGGCAGCGTTTGAGCAACTTTTTACCCGCTATAAGAATAAGGGAATAAACGCATATAGTGATCGTAACAGTGCCGCCGACATTTTGGTTGCGGAAAATGCCGTTGAACGGCTGATGGAGTTTGTTGAGAAGCGTTTATCGGTGGAACTAGTGGAACGATATTATGAACATTTTGCTACCAATTTTCCCCAAAAAACGCTTCTTATGTTTCGGAAGGTATTGGATAAGTACGCCAAAGACAACGCCGGACGTAACGTTTATGAACATATTGCTCTGTTGTTAAAAAAGATGCAAAAAATAGACGGCGGCAAAAAATTCGTCAAGGAAATGGTCGAACAGTATCGAGTACGTTACAAAAACAGAAAGGCAATGCGGGAAATATTAAGTGAGTTTTAGCGGCAAGAAATATGATTTTTGTATTCAAGCTGTTTTAAAATTCCCGAAGCTGAACACGCAAACGCAACAACGTAAAGCGATTGCTCAGGGGCGAAACCTACCGCTCATACCGGCTTCGGTATAATTATAATTTTCCAAAGTATATTATTTTAGGATTTAGCTATGTTATCATTTGTGGAGCGGTGTCGTGTTGTGGTGTCGCGTTTGATTTGTGGGGAGGATCTTTCGGCTGAGGAGGTTGAGGGGTTATTGGGTTTGATATTTTCGGAGTCACGCTCTGATTTAACGGTTGAGGAGTTGGTGTTGTTATCGAGTTTTTTGACGGTGTTGATGTCAAAAGGCGTAACGGTTCAAGAGTTGGTTGGTGCGGCGCGGAGTTTGCGTTATTATGCTCGTAGGATTCAAGTGATTGGTTCACCGGTTGTTGATATTGTCGGTACGGGCGGTGATTCGTTGAACACGATCAATGTTTCAACAACATCGGCGTTTGTTCTTGCTGGTGCGGGCGTGGTTGTTGCGAAACATGGCAATCGCGCAGTGTCAAGCCGTAGCGGAAGTGCGGATGTATTGGAAGCGTGCGGTGTGAATTTGGGGTTGTTACCTGAACGAGTTGAGGAGTTGGTGGCGGAGATTGGGATAGGTTTTTTATTTGCGCAACAATTTCATCCGGCAATGCGTCGGGTTGCAAGTTTGCGTAAATATCTTGGAATCAGAACGCTTTTCAATTTGCTTGGTCCGTTGACCAATCCGGCGGGCGCGGGATGTGTTTTGCTTGGTGTTTATGAGCCGCGTTTAACGGAAGTGTTTGCTGGTGTGTTGCGTGAGCTTGGGTGTAAGCGAGTGATGGCGGTTTACGGTTACGATGGAATGGACGAATTGACAGTAACAACCCGAAGCCGTGTTACGCAATATTTTGACGGGCAATTCAAAACTTATGATTTTTTCCCAGAATTATATTTTGGCGGCGAGCTTGCCCAAATGGAAGATTTACGCGGCGGCGACGCAAACGAAAACGCAAAAATATTGCGCGGAATACTAGACGGAACAATCAAAGGAAGTAAACGCAATATCGTATTATTAAACAGTGCAGCGGCGTTATATTGCGCAGAAAAAACCAACTCAATCGAAGAAGGAATAAAAATCGCAACCGAATCCATCGACTCCAAAAACGCCCTACAAAAACTACAACTGATGATTGAAAAATCAAATCAATAGATATATAGTATACTCAAGCTACTTTAAAATTCATGGAGCTGAACACGCAAGCGCAACAACGTGAAGCGGTTGTTCAAGGGCGAAGCCTATCGCCCTACCGGCTACGGTATAGCTGGTTACGTTAGATAAAAAAATGAAATCTGAAACGGCGAGGTCAAAATAATGTACATATACATATATTGTTTTTGTGTCGCTGTAATGCTTATTTATCTCATTTATGTGTACCGGCTTTTATGGGCAACTAAAGGACAACGCAACATAGAAGGGCAATGGAATCAAAAAGTAACGAAAGTATTGATTATTTTCGGTCATTTGATGTTTGTTTTGCTAATTTTTCTCGCACTTATGTCCATGCTGTTTTAGAACGGATGTATTTTATAATTGGTGCTGTTGTTTTTTATTTTGGTAACTATTCAGTAGCCTAAAAAGATTTATACTAAAGGAGTTAAATCCTATTACCGATTTGTTGTAAATTTAACGATCAAATCCATAATTGCTTAAATATTAGCAGCTTAGGTTTTTGTACCTATATTTATTGACATAAATCACTTAATTTTTGACAAATTGTAACTCCTGTACAAATAACGGTTTTATACTACTGAATAGTTACTTTATTTTTTAAACCGCGAAATACGATAAAAGAGCACGAAAGGTCGCGAATAATTTAGTTTCGCGTCTTTTCGCGTAAATTTCGTGTGTTTCGCGGTAAAATAAAAAAATAAAAATCAAACGACTGAATAGTTACGCTGATGTAAACCTGCAACGCAGAGCGTTAGGAAAACGCAACAACGTGAAGCGGTTGTTCAAGGGCGAAGCCTATTGCCCTACCTGCTACGGTATAGAATGCTCAACTTGTGTTTCTGGGAGAGGGAGGATGAGGGCGGCGATTCTCGATTATCTTATACCGTAGCCTAGGGCGAAGCATACCGCCCATACCGGCTTCGGTATAGCAGTGCAGGATTTCCCAAACTGGAAGATTCGGTTTATACATTGATTCCTGTTTTCGGGAACCAGATTTTGGACAATCCGAACCGGATTTTGGACAATCCGAACCGGATTTTGGACAATCCGAACCGGATTTTGGGCAATCCGAACCGGATTTTGGGCAATCCGAACCGGATTTTGGACAATCCGAACCGGATTTTGGACAATCCGAACCGGATTTTGGACAATCCGAACGGAATTTTGGGCAATCCGAACCGGATTTTGGGCAATCCGAACGGAATTCGGAACGTTCCGAACGTGATTCGGAACGTTCCGAACGTGATTCGGAATGTTCCGAACGGGCTTCGGAACGTTCCGAAATTGAAAAAGAACGTTCCGAATTTGGTTTGGGAAATTCTTTTTTTGTCATAAACTCAATAACTTTAAGGAATTTCTAAAATCTCATTTTAGTCCTGCGTACCGAAGCCGGTGTGTGCGGTATGATTCGCCCCTGAACAACCTCTTCGCGTTGGTGCGATTACGTGTTCAGGTTCGGGAGTTTCAAAACAGCTTGAGTATAGTTGCTGTGCGAATGGTTTGAGTTTTAGTCAAAAAAATAAATAAATTATTATGTCAAATGTATCTTATAAGGATTCGGGAGTTGATCTTGAGGTTTATGCGGAGTCGATGTTACGTCTTCCGCGATTGCTTAATTCTACGTTTTCAAATCGTGTGATTCGTCTTGATGGCGGTTTTGCGGGATTATTTAGGTTGAACGGGGATTCGGCGCGGTATGTCGATCCGGTTTTGGTGAGTTGTACGGATGGGGTCGGCACGAAGCTCAAGATTGCGAGTATGGTAAACCGGCATGATACGGTTGGAATTGATCTTGTTGCGATGTGTGTCAATGACGCGATTTGTTGCGGAGCGGAGCCGCTTTTTTTTCTTGACTATATTGCAATGCCCAAAGACGATCCGGATTTGCTTGAGGCGGTGGTCAAGGGAATTGTTGTTGGGTGTGGCGAGAGTGGTTGTGCGTTATTGGGCGGCGAGACGGCGATTCTGTCGAGTGTGTACCAACAGGGCGAATATGATTTGGCTGGGTTTTGTGTCGGGGTTGCCGAGAGGGAAAATATTATTGACGGCAAGTCAATTCAAGCGGGTGATGTTTTGATTGGGATTGAGTCGAGCGGGTTGCATTCTAATGGTTTTAGTCTTGTGCGTAAGATTATTTTTGATGTTGCCGGTTTGAATCCGTTGGACAAGGCACCGGCAGAACTAGCTCAATTTGACGGTCAAACGATTTCCGATTTGATTTTGACCCCAACAAGAATCTATGTCAAAACAGTGCGCAAGTTGCTCGAACAATTCGGGGCGAACAAGGGAATTAGCGGTATTGCTCATATTACCGGCGGTGGTTTGGTTGAGAATGTGAGTCGAATTTTACCGGCGGGATTAACGTTACAATTAGATAAAGACAGCAGAACAATTCCGCCGATTTTTTCTTGGCTGCAAGAGTTGGGCAATGTAGATGATTTTGAAATGGAGCGTGTTTTTAATCTGGGGATTGGTCTGGTATTAGCAGTTCGACCAGAGTTGGCAGAACAAGTAATAAACACAGTAGATTTCAAATCACGGCAAATCGGAAAAATAATTGCATCGTAGTTTTTTTGTAACTATTCAGTTGCTTTTAAATAACCACAGAGAGCACAGAGTTCACAGAGATAATTTTTTTGAATATGAAATAGACGAAAATTTCATTTTCAACTCTTTCGTATCTTTTCGTATTT
>JAIRWK010000071.1 GCA_031268995.1 Planctomycetaceae bacterium | reverse complement strand
ACATGAAATGCTTGGCGACGCATTTTCCGGCATCGTGTCTTGTGATTTTTATTCGGCGTACAAGAAGTTGGAATCTCAAACGGCGGCGAAGTTACAGTTATGCTGGGCGCATTTGATACGAGAGATTAAATATGTTGCAGAAAAACCGGACAAACGGACGGCGAAATGGGGCGTCAATTTATTGGACGCCGTGCAAGAGATGTTTCATTTAATTCTCCGCAAGGACGAATTGTTGTTGCAGAATTGGTTGCGTAAGATGTTTGCAATAAAAGAAAACATCTTGCAATTATCGAATTATTACGGACATGACAATGATGTTTGTAAGTTATCGAATCGATTGCGTGATTGGTCGGCGGAGTATTTTTGATTTATTGAAACAGGTATTCCTCCAACCAACAATTTAGCGAAACAAACGATACGAAGAGTGGTTTTGAACCGGCGAATCACGCAAGGAACACGCAGCGATTGGGGCAACCGCTTCTGGGAACGCTTCTGGTCAATCTCGAAAACATGCGTTCAACAAGGAAAAAACATCATGCAATTACTAAAAAATTGCATCCAAACTCGCTATTGCGATCCGCAAAAGAATGAAACCATAGAAAAATAACCGTGAACGGTTACCAATATATCTCTTACAAATTCCCAATATTTATTGTACAGTATTTCTTTTTAAAAAATTTCCACAAAAACCAAAAGTGGCAAGCGGTGAATGTCTACACGAAAACACTCCTAGCCCCTAAAGACCACCCATACCCCCTCCGCAGGAGGGGAATAATTCTCCTCCTGCGGAGAGGTTAGGGGTGGTTCCCCTTAACTTTTGTACAAATGGTAATTTTATTTCAGAGCAGCGTCTAAGCGGTTTTTTTATTTTTTACCGATAGAAAAGAATTTTTTAATTTGTCTTACCGCTTGCTTCAATCTGTCATCCTTTTCAACTAACGCCATTCTGATATAACCTTCGCCCGCCTCGCCAAAAGCTGAACCCGGACTGACTAAAACATCCACATCACTCAACAACCTCATCGCAAAATCAAACGAATTTATCTTGCCGCTAAACTCCTTCGGTATCCTTTGCCACACAAACATCGAAGCCTTCGGACGCTCAACTTGCCAACCAATTCTCTCCAACCCATTGCACAAAATATCACGCCGCTTCTGATAAATTTTGGCTTGCGACTCAACCGCGCGGTCCGAAAATCTCATCGCCGCAATCGCCGCAATCTGTAACGGCGAAAAAACCCCGTAATTATAGTACGTTTTTATCGTAGCCAACGCACGAATAATCTCCGCATTGCCGCAACAAAAACCAACCCGCCACCCCGCCATATTGTAACCCTTACTCATCGTCGTTGTCTCCACGCCAATATTTTTTGCCCCATTCACCGACAAAAAACTCGGTGCCTTGTACCCGTCAAAACACACATCACCATAAGCAAGATCACTTATCACCATAAAACCAAATCGCTTCGCTAACCTCACAATCTCAACATAAAAATCCTGCTCAACAACCGTCGCCGTCGGATTGTGCGGATAATTCAAAATCAATAATTTTGGTTTGGGTTGCAAAAATTGACATGTTGACGCGATATTCGACAACAACTCGTCCGGCTTCTTGACATCAAGCAAAATCGCATTCGCCGATGCCAACATAACAGCATGCAAATGCGCTGGAAAACACGGCGACGGAACTATCGCCGTGTCCCCGGCTCCCAACAACGCCAAACAAAGATACGACATCGCCTCCTTCGATCCCATACAAACTATCGTCTCCGTTTCAGGATCAAGCCGCACACCATAATATTTCAAATACCTCGCCGTCAACTCCTTCCGCAATTGCGGTAAACCGCTCGAATGACTGTAAGCATGAATTCGCGGATTGCGGACAACCTCAACTAACTTGTCAATAACATGAGACACCGGCGGATCCGTCGGACTGCCCATCCCAAGATCAATCACATCCGCACCAGCCTTGCGCTTTTCATATTTTAACTTGTTCAACTCCGCAAAAAGATACGCCGGTAAACGCTTCACACGCTCAGAAACATCCACACCAAAAGGTCGCGTATTCTCCCGCAATTGATCAACAGAATCACTGCATTGAACAAATTCATCCTCAATAATTTTAGTCATTTTTCATTACTCATTATTTCAAATTCGGTCGAGACCGTAGCCGGTAGGGCGATAGGCTTCGCCCTTGAACAACCGCTTCACGTTGTTACGCTTGCGTGTTCAGCCTCAAGAATTGAGTATAACAATCAACCGAATTCAAAATAAAATCAATTTTTAGAAATTCCCCTCAATCATGTCCCGCAACGTTTGAGACAATTTTATTTCCGGTTGCCAACCCGTTTCATTGCGAATCTTTTCATTGTTGCCAACCACAAGTTGCAGATCATTTGCGCGCAACCTACTCGTATCAATCTCAATCGCAACTTGCACACCAAGTATCTCACCCGCTAACTCAATCACACTCCGCAACGAAACCGCCGTACCACTGCACACGTTATATTTTTCACCATGCCGCCCATGTTGCAACAACAAATAATAAGCCCGTACCACATCACGAACATCAGTTATATCACGAAAAATATCTATGTTGCCGGTTGCAAGTTTGGCAAGTTGTCCGTTTTTACATTTCGCGGCAAATAACTGTTTCACAAACGACGCAATAACAAATTTCTCATTTTGATTAGTACCCGTGTGCATAAATGACCGCGTCATAATAATGTCAAAATTCGTCTTGCCACAATACGATTGGACAATCGATTCATTGGCAAGTTTCGAATAAGCATAAGGATTTCTTGGAAAACACGGCGATGTCTCGCTCAATAATTCATCCGACTCCCCATAAACTTCCGACGAACCAATAACCAAAATACGACAACTCCCACGCACAACAGCTTCAATCGACGAAAGAAGATCAATCGTTGAGCAGATGTTGTTGTTCATTATTTTTTCGGGATTATTCAAGCTTTCACTAACACTGCTAATCGCGGCAAGATGCAATATATAATCGGGTTGAAAGTCGGCTAAAATATTGCGGACAACTCCCGAAATAAAAATATCCGCCACACCAAACCGATAAGAATAATTCGCCGGTACATAATTGCCCGAAACAAGATCAAGACCAAACACCTCAATCCGCTCGCCAACATTATCAAGATATTTCAAAAAATGTTGACCAACAAAACCACTAACACCAGTTACTAAATATCGTTTCATCACACATCTCCGAATCACTCCAAACACAAGAACATTATACCGTAGCCGGGCTCCGCCCTTGAACAACCGCTTCACGTTGTTGCGTTTGCCTAACGCACTGCGTTGCAGGTTTACCGCAACTTCAGGAATTTCAAAGTAGCTTCAGTATACAACAACGAACATCACAATTATACTAAAGCTGATTTACATTGCCAGAAGCTGCTGAACCGGTTTCGATAATTTCATATTTGTCTTTTCCGATAAAAATTATCAATGCGGATTTTAAGTTGGTACGGTTTTTTAATCGCGGGGAGTTGACGTATTTATTCAATTGTTCCAAACCGGTTTTTCGTTTTTGTTCTATTTCAGACGGAGCGGCACTGGTCTTGCAATATTTCAATTCTAATGCCCACTCATATTTTACTTGCGGATATTTCGGGTTGCGCTGAAGAAATATATCAACAAAACCCGGAACCGCCTCAAACTCGCTCATCGGAATATAAATATCATTCAAAAGTAAATACGCCAACAATAATACTTTGATATATTTCTCATCAAAACGTTGCAAATCGTAGGCAGACAACTTGCTAAAAGCATTTTGCGAAACATAATCAACAAAATTATGAACATTGCCCTCAAACGCCAGATCGTTTATAGAATTCTCCACCAACTCGGTATTCATTTTAACAAGCTGCGAATTATCCTCCACGAGTTGCCGCAATTGTTCCCAATAAATACGCTCAATTGAATAATTAGGAATCGTTAAACGCAAACCGTTCAGATGAGCTTCCTTGATTGTCAGCAAGCCAATGTAAAATAATTGAGAGATTAAATGACTGTCGCTGTCCAATTTATTGATCGAGAACCTTTCAACTATCTTGGAAACAATACCGCCGTCCTTGATTATTTGAATCAATATATCACGATTACTTTCATTCCGGACAAGACGTTTCAATCGTTTAGGATCAATACTCAAATTAGGATCGATTAGGTCTTTCAGCAACTTGCCGTTTTTTAATATTTGCCCAAAAAAGTAGAGAACCATTGTTGAGTTATAAATTGTATTTTCGGCTTCACCGTTGAATTTGTAGCCGTTGTAATAATATTCCATATCGATGTCTATTTGGTTCGTCTCTATTCCTACCGCGTTCATTACTTCGTCAACTTCTTTGCGAGTGAAACCCAACATCTCGTTGTAACGAGACTCAAGCGAATAATTCGTAGCAATATTAAAACCACTCGTCAAATCATCAAGCATTACCGGCGAAATACCGGTGATAAAAGTTTTGTATATTGTGCCGCTATCGGTTTCGGATTTGAGCTTTTCGTAAAAATCGCGAACTAATCCATTTGCGGTAATCATACTCTTGTAAAAATCTTCGCCGAAAACAGAACCCATTGCGATAATATCGTTGGCGAAGTGATCGTATTCGTCAATAATCACGAAAATTTTAACCTTCGCCGACACCGCAAAACCCAACGCTAAATCAATACTCTCCAACGCTGAATATAAATGAGTTTTCATTTGCGCAACGACAGACTTGGTGTTTGCGAAAATATTATTATGATTTTCAATAAACCTCCAAGCCGTGCGCCGTATGCTTTCGGCGAATGAATTTCTGAATGTTTCCGCGTTGGATGTGTCAATGCCGGAAAAATTAAATTCCATTACGACGTAATTATTGCGCAACGTTGTCGGATTTTGCCCTATATACAGATCGCCGAACAATTGCTCGAAATCATTTTTATAGTTGACATCGTAATAATATTTCAATGTTGATAGAAAAAGGCTCTTGCCAAAACGGCGAGGGCGAATAAATATTTGAGATTGGTTGTCCTCCTCTTCAAGCAATTCAATAAATCGTGTCTTGTCAACATAAATAAAATTACCCGTACGCAATCGCAGAAAATCAGCATTGCCGTAAGGAAGGCGTGGAGTTTTAGATGTTTTCATGTTTATTGAGACGTTGGTATATTCAAGCTATACCTTAGGCTAGGTACAAAATCCTGAATTGCCGAACAATGAAAGACCGACAATTCAGGATATACCGCAACCGGTAAGGCGATAGGCTTCGCCCTTGAACAACCGCTTCACGTTGTTACGCTTGCGTGTCTAGCTTCGGGAATTTTAAAACAGCTTGAGTATAATTTTAAAATTCGGCATTGAAAAAAACGAAAATTATTTCGCGTTGTCAAGAGAACAAGCCGTTGCCGTTATTATTTCCGATTCCGCCTTTGAGTGGACCTTTGTGAGTATTTTTTATTTTGATCGGTGCGGGTATTCCTTCTTGTTTTCTCTTATTTGTTTGTGCTTTTTGTTTGGTTGGGTCGGCGTTAGTATTTTGGCTGTTTGGTTCGGGGTCGGCAATTTCGGGTTCGGGCGGAATCAGTTGCCGGACGGACAATTTTATTCGTTTCGCCTCCGTATCAATTGCAACAATAAATACGTCTATTGTTTCTCCTTCTTTCACCACTTCGTGTACATCTTTAACGTGCTTATTCGACAACTCTGCAATCAACACCAAACCGTCAACTCCGGGCATCAGTTCTACAAACGCGCCGAATGCTGTAATTTTTACGACTTTTCCGCGTACTTGTGTTTTTTCTTGGAAGTGTTCCGAAATATTTGACCAAGGATTTGACGAATCGTCGCGGTAAGTCAAGGAGATTCTATTTGTACCTTCTTCGATTTTATCTATCCTTACGACGATTTTTTTTCCTTCAGTCAATACTTCCGACGGATGTTTGATGCGACCCCATGACAATTTGCTGATCGGGACAAATCCATCAACTCCGCCTAGATCAACAAACGCGCCGCCGTCAATAATTTTCCGCACGAGACCTTCTTTAATTTGACCTACGGCTAATTCGGTGAGCAATTGTTTTCTTTGTTCTTCGCGTTCGCGGTTAAGCATTTCGCGGCGGCTGACGACGAGATTTCGTTTTTCGGGATTGACTTCGGAAACGACACAAGTCAACTTTTGCCCAATATATTGCTCAACATTTTCAACACGATAAATATCAATTTGACTGAATGGGATGAAGCCTCGCAACCTATTTACTTCGCATTCGAGACCGCCGTTATTAGTCTTTGTAACTTTTGCTTCGACGATCATTCCTTGTTGCAATTGCGCCCAATCCTTAACATCTGCGGCAGCCATTGGCACGGTTATATCGTACAGTCCTTCGTCAAAATCCAACTTGCCGACGGTAACTTCAATTTCATCTCCGACATTTGGCACCGCGTCTGTTGCAAACATATTTATTAGCACTGCGCCTTGTTCTCTAACTCCCAGATCGATGAACAAACATTCACCGCGAATAGCCAAAACCTTCGCCTTCAACTTCGTACCCGCTTCGATAATATCTTTGTCTGCAATTTCCGCAGCCTGTTTCATCATATTATCGATTGAGTTTTCGCCGTTTTGATTTTTATCCAACCCCATGACGGCGTTAAATTCAGCTTCAAGATCATCTGACATTTTCCCGTCGCGTAATTTTGGGATTTGGATGCGTTTTTCAGTCGGCACTCTAAGCCCGCGCGATATTTTTTCGTCAATATCTACAGGCGGCACATAATCATCATCTTCATCTTTTTCAGTCTTTTGTTTATCTTGAGTTTGGACAATATTGGGGGGGGCAATATTTTTATCGGTATCATGATTTTTATCAGTATCATGCTCAAGTTGTTTTGAAATTTCTGCGGTTGGAGGTGTGATCGTATCATCGCGAAGCGGTTGTTCAGGGACGATATCTACCACCAATATCGGCTTCGATATATCAATATTATTTTCAGTTTTAATTTGATTACTATCTTGTAAATTCGGTCGTGTTTGTTGGTCTTTGGGGGCAGTATTGGTTTCGGAATCATCGAACACAACTTTTATTACCGGCTTTGGTCTGTACGTTTCGGGATTTCGCTGTGAACCAATAAGGCGTTTGGGGCGCGGAGCTGATTTCTGATTTGGTTTTGGTGATTGCGCTTTCGGTTTTTGGGCAGTCGATTTTGCGGGTAAATCGCGGACAACCGCAGACCTCGTAAAACCGGGCAATACTGCCAATTTACTGTACGAGGTCAAATTGTTAGGTTCCGGATCCGGCATTATATTACGGTTAGTTTGTGTTGAATTTTCAACCGGCGTGCCGTTTGTATTGCTATCAATCTTATTTGAATTACCAGTTTCAACAGGAGTATTGTCCGAATTTTCAATTTCAGAAAACATAGGGAAAAATTTTAGTATCAAGGTTACGAGTTGCGTATAATACCGAAGCCGGCACGCGTTGTGTGATTTATGCCGAAGCCTACCGCCTATACCGGCTTTGGTATATGACTGACGAGTTCGGCTTCTGCACTTTCAAATTTGCGCTGACAAAACATATTGCCCACCCAAACTGCCGAATAGTAAAACATCTTTTCAACAAAAGTCGAGTACCCCCTCGAAACCAAAACAGAACACCAAACAAAGAAATTTATCACCACAAAAAACACAAAAATTACCAAAATTAAAAAATCTATTTCCCCTTGTCCCTAACGTCCCATCATGTACCTGATGTCCCTGATGTCCCACAACAAAATCCGCCGCAATCAGATGCAGATTCCGTGTAGTATAAAAGTCCCCTTACACTAAAATCGTTTTAAAGCGTAACACCGCGAAGTGGTTATTTGAGTGCAACGCCCGTCACCCATATCGGTTTCGGTATAATATTTTGTGGGGAGATTGACTATCTAAAATTATGTGATAGATTTTACGGTGTCAGAAACATTTTGAAATTCCGCAAGCCGAACGCGCAAACATGTACTCAGGGAATTTCTGATATTAATTTATTCGAATTCGGTCGATTGCTATTGCCAGAAAATTGACCGAATTTGAAATAATTTGTTTTTTGGCAGATAGTGTACTCAAGCTGTTTTAAAATTCCCGAAGCTGAACACGTAAACGCAACAATGTGAAGTGGTTGTGCAGGGACGAAGCCTATTGCCCATATTGGTTTCGGTATATTTTTAGAAATTCCATGTGGTATGATTGGGGGCGGTATAGTTTTTGGGTATTGTTTATTTTTGGGAGCAAATTTTTTCTATTTTTTGTGCTTTGGCATCCCAATTTCGTCGATAGCGAAGCATCGGCAACTATGGCGGTTACGAAGTAAAGTTGCCCTCGTAGCTCAGGGGATAGAGCGACGGTTTCCTAAACCGTAGGTCGTTGGTTCGAATCCAATCGGGGGTAATGTATGGGGGATTTGTTGCTTGTTGTTTGGCAACATTTCCATTACTACCCCATACAGCATGGTCCAGCGGCGTTTCTAATATGCCGTCTGGGCTTTTTTCTTTTTTTGCCTTCTTGAGAGAGGAGGTGATCTATGATTGATGTCTCAAAATTGAAGCATATTCAAGCTGCGATTGTACTCATAGTCGAAAGGCAAGAACCGATAAGAGGTTGTGACATTTGCCGAGAACTATCAGGCAATAAATACAACATTTATCGCGAAATATATAACTCATGTTACGCAGAGCCCAAATCCAGTCTTGCCCTAGTTTTTCTATTCGACCTAAACCCAACCGCTTTCAGCCGTTTTTAGGGCATTTTTACACAAAAAGTCCCATTTTGATGTG
>JAIRWK010000064.1 GCA_031268995.1 Planctomycetaceae bacterium | reverse complement strand
CGAAACACACGAAATTTACGCGAAAAGACGCGAAACTAAATTATTCGCGACCTTTCGTGCTCTTTTAGCGTATTTCGCGGTTTAAAAAATAAATTAAATCATTCGACTGAATAGTTACTTAAACTATTCAAAACAGACATATCATGGAAAGCATTTTTCCGTGTATTCAACAGAACCAGATTGCCCACCGTTATACACTTTCAATCTCGTCCCAAAAAAACACACAATCCCCAAACCCCGCAAGATTGTAACAACCCAAATTTTCAACACAAGGGGGGGATATACCGAAGCCAGTATTGGCGGTAGGCTTCGCCCCTGAGCAACCACTTCACGATGCTATACTCATCGCACTATGAAATTCAGTTTTTATTTTTTTGACAGGATTTTATTATATCCTGACGATCCTGTAATCCTGTTATCCTGTCTTAAAAAAAATGAATTTCATAGCAGCTACAGTATACGCTTGCCTAACGCACTGCGTTGTAGGTTTACCACAGCTTCAGGAATTCAAAACAGCTTGAGCATATACCGTAGCCGATAAGGCGATAGGCTTTGCCCCTGAACAACCGCTTCACGTTGTTGCGCTTGCGTGTCCAGATTCAGGAATTTTAAAACAGCTTGAGCGTATCGATCAAAATCGACTGAATTTGAAATAATTTTTTTTTGGCAATTTTTTGATAAATAGTATTTTTCAAAAATTCCCTTTATGATATTCCGAGTGTATTTTTGTATTTATTCAATGAGCATTTTTCTTCGTCGCAATACATTTTTTGTCTTGACAACAAAATATCCCAGTCAATTTGCGAGGCATCAAATTCGGGACCGTCAACACACGTGAATTTTGTCTCATCTCCAATTTTTACCCGACATCCACCGCACATTCCCGTTCCGTCAATCATTATACTATTCAGACTTGCAATCGATTTCACGCCGAAATTTGTTACCACTTGCGAGCAAAATTTCATCATCACTGCGGGTCCTATCATGTACACGCAACCTATATTCTCGCCCTCACTCTCCAGAATTTCACGCAACGGCTCTGTAACAAGACCTTTTCGTCCCGCGCTTCCGTCATCTGTTGTTATTATGTGAATATCGCTTACTTCGGCTAATTTATCTGTCCAGAACAAGAGTTCTTTAGTTCTTACGCCTTGGATTGAGATGACTTTTGTGTTGTTTGTGTAGAAGCTCCGCGCAATTGGAAATACCGGCGCAGTGCCAACTCCGCCCGCAACCATTATCACCGTACCATAATCCTCAATCTCACTCACCGTCCCAAGAGGACCAATAATCGCATACAACTCAGAACCCGATTTCAATGACACCAACTTCATCGTCGATGTGCCAACCGCCATAATCACAAGCGTTACAGTACCCGCTTGCCGGTCAAAATCAGCGATTGTCAGCGGAATCCGCTCGCCGCATTCGTCGGGCATAACTATCACAAAATGTCCGGGTTGTGCCTTCTTCGCCAGTCGCGGATGCACAACCGTCATCTCGTATATATTAGGAACAAGCTCCTTGTTACTCAATATTTTAAACATACAATACCTCTTCGTTCAACAAAAATAAAAATTAAATTTTTCACGACCTTTCACTACGTAGGCGTATTCGCGTTTCAAAAAAATCACCCTTCATGTTGAATAAATTTACTAACTCATGTTACGCATCGGTGATAACCAGACGTATTTTCCTCGTCCCGATATTGGGACGAAATGTTGGTAGAAAATATGGTAAAAACATATTTCGTGTCCCGTAGGGACACAATGTGATTAAAACTAAACCGTTTGAAATATCCTCATATTTCGTCCCTAACGGGACGCGAACAATGTTTTACTTTTTTTCTATCAATCGACTGAATAATCACCATCATTTCCGTATCGTGCGTAACATGAGTTAATGCTATTTCATCACGAAAGGGGAAGGGGATTTTTTATACCGTAACGGCAACGTCTCCGCTGTCGCAATCGGAAGCGGGACGCTTCCGTTACAGTTTGTTTTTGGCAAATAGTATTTTTGAAATTCCCTTTCGTCCTTTTGCCCCTTTTCGTCCCTTTCGTGTAAAAAAATCCCCTACGACGAAAGGTACAAAACAAAAGCCGGAACGGAGCTTTCATTCCCGGGTCTGGAACTCCCATCCACGAGGATATTTCCTTCAGACTCTAAAAAAATTTCTCTTCCCACACAAAAAATTTCCCTTTTCGTGTTAAAAAAAATCTCCCTTCTTTACCAAGCGTGGGCAGTATAATAATTTTGCGAAAATCATTCAAGAGCAATTTTAAACTATACCAAAGCCACTTTGAAATTCCTGAAGCTGAACACGGAAGCGCAACAACGTGAAGCGGTTGTTCAGGGGCGAAGCCTATCGCCCATACCGGCTTCGGTATAACAAATTCCGCGCAAAAACCGCGATTTCAGCGTAGAAATCGGTAAATTCCACGTGTGATTTTGTCTTTGTTGAAAAATTTCTGGTGAATCTCTTGCAATATTCTCAAAATAATCTATCTTATTGCCATTAAGAGTTACGGGTCAGTTGTACTGACGTTAATTGTTTGGCTGGGACTTTTCGATGGGAGTGCAACTCTCTTGGTTTTTGTTCTTGCCGGTTGCGGGTCGTGTCCGTTAATTCCAAAAAAACTATAAAAGAGATGCCAGCGTAGGCGTTTGTTAGGTACGGTTATTATACTGAAGCTACTTTAAAATTCCTGAAGCTGAACACGCAAGCGCAACAACGTGAAGCGGTTGTTCAAGGGCGAAGCCTATCGCCCTACCGGCTACGGTATAGCAACATTTTCTGTTTTCCGAAAAATAATCTTTCCGAAAACAATTTTTCACATTTGAATTAAAACATTATGAAAATATTCAAAGGAATCCAATCAAAAATTATCGTTCCGGTCATTGTGATGACCTGTTTACTTGTTGGTGTTACGCTTGCGACGAGTACGGCAAAATTTCGAGATTTTGTTCAGGACAGTTCGCAGAAGAATATTGACACGGTTGGGCGCGATATAAAAAAGGAAATTTCCATGCTTCAGGATTTGACATTGGAACAAACCAAAGCCATTTCATACATGGGATCAATGGTCGCCGCAGTAAAAAATAAAGACAGAGAGGCGATTTTCAAAATTTTCGACAGCTACGAATCCTCGAAAAAATGTGAGTTTTTTACGGTGATTGGCGTAGATGGCAAAGTGTTAGCGCGGACGGCGAACCGCCAGAAGTTCGGAGACGTACTTGGGCAAACAGACAGTATCAAATTTGCTCTGGAACAAAAAAAAGCCGGTGTATTTTTTGAAAGTACAGAGACAATCAAACTATCAATTCGCGGCGCAGCACCAATTTGGGACACGGACGGAACCTTGCTCGGCGTGCTTTCAAGCGGTTTCCGAATTGACACGGAGGCGTGGGTTAAACATGTTCAAAACGAATTCGGTGTTGAGAATACCGTGTTTATTGAGGACGTGCGTTATATGACCACGTTGAAAACTGCGGACGGAAAACCGGCAATAGGAACAAAATTAACAGACCCGATTGTCAAGAAATCTACTCTTGAGGACAAAAAAGAGTATTTCGGCGAGTCGCTCGTTTTGGGCAATAAGATGAAAGTCTTTTATTATCCGGTAACTTCGGGAAGCGGAAAGGTGTTGGGTATTATTTTTGCCGGACTTCCGATAACAGAAAACGATATTATTATCCGTAATAATATTCTGAGTAATCTTACGATTGCTTTGGTTGGTCTGGTGTTTTTTATTTTGTTGCTTTGGTTTATCATTCGTCGGATTGTACGACCGATTCGGCAGATGACGGGAGCGGCAAAGGATTTGGCGGAAGGTAGTTTGGAGATGGAGTTGGAGGTGAATACGGGCGATGAGTTGGAGATTTTGGCGAATGCGTTCAAACAAGTTGCCGCGTCGCTCAAAGAAAAAACCGAAGTGGCTTTGACGATTTCCAGAGGAGATCTCCGTGTGTGGGTGCCGCTAAATTCAGAACAAGATACGTTGGGCAATGCTTTGATTGAGATGCGTTATAGTTTTTACGATTCGATCAAGGATTTGAAAACGGTTGCGGGAGCTGTTACGGAGGAAGGCGAAAATTTAACGCATACAAATCAGCGTCTTGTTGCCAACACGACGGAAAGCGCGGCGCAATTGAAAGATGTCTCCGGCTCGATCAATCAAGCTAATTTGCAAACGAAACAAACTGCCGACAATGCCCGAAATGCCGAATCGCTTGCGAACCAAGCCCACAAAGGAACAACCGAAGGTCAAGGAAAAATGAACCGGATGGTTGATTCGATGAATGGGATTACGAAGAGTTCGGAGGAGATTAAGAAAATTATTCGGGTGATTGATGATATTGCGTTTCAGACGAATCTTCTTGCTCTTAATGCTGCGGTTGAGGCGGCGCGGGCGGGTCAACATGGCAAGGGGTTTGCGGTAGTTGCGGAGGAGGTTCGGAGTCTTGCGGCGAGGAGTGCGAAGGCGGCGAAAGAGACGGCGGGACTGATTGAGGAGTCGATTCATCAGGTAAATATTGGCAGTAAGGTTGCCAGTGAAACGTCGGCATCGCTCAATTCGATTGCAGACCAAGTGAGTCAGGTCAACGAGATCATTTCAAAGATCAGTCAAGAAGCGGACGAGCAAACGCGAAGTCTTAACGATGTCAATTCGGCGGTTTCGCAGTTGAGCGGTACAGCGGACGAAAACACGGTTGCTGTAACTGAAGCCGCCGATGCCGTAACAACGATTGCCACAACCGCGCAAAAACTTGATACCATCACCAAACACTTCCAAGTAAACGAAGCAGGAAAAGTATCAAAACCATCCGATTGGGAACGCCTAATTCTACCCAAAAAACGCGACACACAATAAATTCCCAACAACAAATCGATGTCAGCACAACACGCCTTTGGTAGCCAATGATATTTATCACACTATTAAAGGCGCGTGTGTTGACATTTCGCGATCAAGAACGGGTTTTATACCGTAGCCGGTAAGGTGATAGGCTTCGCCCTTGAACAACCGCTTCACGTTGTTGCGCTTCCGTGTCCAGCTTTAAAACAGCTGAGTATAGTCCTGTAACGGTAGCGTCCCCGCTACCGCAATCGGAAGCGTCCCGTTGCCGCAATCGGAAGTGTCCCGTTGCCGCAATCGGAAGCGGGACGCTTCCGCTACAGTGCGCAAATTGTTATTTTGTTCCTCATGTCCCTTTTGTCTCTTAAAAAAAACGATTCCCGAAAATTTAAAAATAATTTTGCCAAGAAAGATAATTGAATGAGTGAACAGACCGAAAAGTGGACGGTTGGGCGATTGCTTGGTTGGACGTCGGAGTTTTTCAAGAGTAAGGGGCTTGACAGTCCGCTTTTGGATGCGCAGGTCTTGCTTGCGGGTGCGATGGGGATAAAGCGTATTGAGCTTTACACTAATTTCTCATCCGAACCAACAGAACAGCAACGCGCGGCATTTCGTGGGTTGGTCAAGCGTCGCGGTGCGGGCGAGCCGGCGGCGTATCTCGTCGGCAACAAGGAGTTTTACTCTATCACTTTCAAAGTAAATGCCAATGTTTTAATTCCGCGTCCGGAGACGGAGCAATTAGTTTTGGAGGCGTTGGACAAATTAAAAATTTTGGCGAATAATTGTAACGATAATTCAAACGCACAAGACAACAAAGAGTCCCAAAACAAGATTAGTTTTTGTGATGTTGGGACGGGCAGTGGAGTGATTGCGGTTGCGGTTACTAAGAATTTTCCGCGTGGATTGGGATCGTTATTGGTAACGGCGATTGACATTTCGCCGGAGGCTCTTAGTGTTGCGGAGTTGAATGCAGGGTTGGCGGGGGTTCGTGGAAGTATAGATTTTGTCCAATCTGATTTGCTTGACAATATTGATCAAAAATTCGATATTATTGCGAGCAATCCGCCTTATGTTAGTATTAGTGAGTATGAAAATTTGCCGAGAGATGTAAAAGATTACGAGCCGAAGTTAGCGTTATTAGCCGGAGAAACTGGGGCGGAAGTAATTGCAAAATTGGCATCGCAAGCAAAAACAAAAATTAAATCGGGCGGCTATTTTTTGCTTGAGATTAGTCCAATGATTGTCGCGAATGTGGAGAAAATTCTTTCAGGCGATGGTTGGGAAAACATTCAAATTTTGCACAACGGACGAATCGCGTGTTGTGAATGGAATCGCGAGGGCGTTTCTAAAAACCAACTGTAACGGAAGCGTCCCGCTTCCGATTTCGGTAGCGGGGACGTTGCCGTTACAGGACTAAAATGAGTTTTTAGAAACTCATGTTACGCACGATACGAAAATGATGGTGATTATTCAGTTGATTGATAGAAAAAGGTAAAACATTGTTCGCGTCCCGTTAGGGACGGAATGTGAGGACATTTCAAACGGTTAAATTGTAATCACATTGCGTCCCATACGGGGCGCGGAATATTTTTTACATTATTTTCTACCAACATATTGTCTCTAGCGGGACAGGATTATCGGTTACTCATCACCGATGCGTAACATGAGTTATACCGTAGCCGGTAAGGCGACAGGCTTCGCCCTTGAACAACCGCTTCACGTTGTTACGCTTGCGTGTTCAGCTTCAGAAATTTTAAAGTAGCTTCGGTATAAAAAGACGAATTTCATACCGGCTTCGGTATAAAAAATAGTTTATTGTTTTTGGAAATTTCTTATGATGAAGATCAAAACGACATTCAGCCGTGAGGGAGTGATTTTTCTTTTTGTTACAATTGTTTTTATGATAGGTTCAATTGTGCGGGAAGTTAATCCGATGTTGCTTTTAGCGGCGGCTTTGTTTGCTATATTACCAACGTCTGGTTGGGTTGGGCGTTATTCGTTGCGTGGTGTTAGTGTAAGGCGCAAATTACCCGAACGTGTTTTTGCGGGCGATCCTTTTATCGTGCATATTGGGTTGAGCAAGTATTGTGATAATAATTGTTACAATAAATCTGATGTCAATCTTGAATCCGTTTCCGAGTCTGGACAATCAGGGCAATTGAATTCCAAAAATACGCCAAACGGCGGTGGAATAAATTTGCCCAACAACGCAAAAAAAACAAAACAGCGGAAACGAAGAAATGCCGGAAGTTGGGGTGTTGTTGTTAGCGATAGAATCCAATCAATACACGACGAATCTGTTGAGGGAGAGAATCCGTCTGAAATGGTATTTTATAATAAAGCTGATTTGAAGTTGAACGCGGAATCGCAACAACTTGAATCGGTTGTTCAAGGACAAAACCTATCATCTGTATCGGAAATGGTATATGAACCGGCGGTTTATTTTGAGTATATTGGGCAACACAGTGTAATTCAAAAAAGTTATGCGGGCAAGTTGCCGCAACGTGGTAAATATAAATTCGGTCCTATGACAATTTCGACGCGATTTCCGTTTGGTTTTTTTCGGCATTCGATGTGTTTATCTGATGGGTTGAATGGTGATGAGTTTTATGTGTTTCCGAAGGTTGGTCATTTATCGTCGAGGTGGCAAACACGCCGAACCGAAGCGGCAATAAACCGGCAACGATACAGATTCAGACCAAGCAGAGGCACCGGCGAATTTTTAGGTGTAAGGCAATGGTTACCTGGCGACACGATAAAATGGATTCATTGGCGAGCGTCCGCAAGACACGGGCAACCGTTCGTCCGTCAATTTGAGATAAAACAAAATTATGATTGTGCGGTTTTGCTTGATCTTTATGATGAGCAGTTGGAGTCAAATCAAGTGGAGTCCGGCAATTTTGAGCTTGCGTTAAGTTTTGCTGCAACGTTAGTTTGTGACATGACACGGCGCGGCGGTTGCAATTTATTTTTCGCAACAAGCAAACCGGACGAGGAGAGTTTATCGGGACCGATTTGTTTACCGCTTGTTGAGAGTGTTTTGCGGCGGCTTGCGACGGCGAGGCATGAAATCAAAGACAATTTACCAAGAGCAATTTTAGAAGCGTTACTGCAAATTGATCCCGGTGCCGACATAATTCTAATTTCGCCCAAACCAATAAACCTCATCAATTCGCAGAGATTTAACGCCATCAGAAACGACGCTCGTTTCCGTACCGCCATCCAAAGAATAAAATGCGTCGATACCTCAAACACAGAATTCAATCAATATTTTTCGTTACAATAAATACCCGAACAGAAAAAGAGGGGAATTTTTCAACGCGAAACACGCAAAAAAAACGCGAATGAGCGCGAATATTTTTAGTATTATTCGCGTCCCCATTCGCGTAACATTCGCGCTTTTCGCGTTAAAATCTCCCCCTTAAAAGTTGCAGACAACCCCGAACTGTCCAGTGTGATTTGTGGTGCGTTCACCTAGATCGAGGTCGTAGTCGGCGAATAGTTTTGTGCGATTGCCGATTTGGAAATCGCCGCCGAATCCGGCGTTGAAGGTATGGCGACCGAGATTTACACCTGACAAGACTCTGTTATTACCGCCGCCGGTGAGTGAGGTTCTGGAGGTGCTGTACAAATCGCCCGCAACTTGGTAGCCGTATTGTAAACGTGTTCGCCAATTTCTGTAATTTGAGTTGACACCGAGTCGCAAGACCGTTTGATCCATTTCACCTTTTTTGACGGTGAGCGGGACAATATTGTTTGTATTGAAACCGTCTGACCATGATTTTTGAAAGTCAATTGCAACTAGCGGCGCAACCAACATATCGTTGCGCAAATAGATCGGTTTGAACAATTCTAAACTTGCGAATGTTGAGTCACCGTTAAATTTGGTGTGTTGAGTTGGGTTAATTTGGTTTTGGCGCAACTGGTAATTTTGGCTTCCGTATCCCAAGAAAGTGTTGGCGTAGATGCCGAATATTTTTAGTTTTGCGTAAACGCCGAACGTGTAGTCGTCGGCTTCAATTTTACCAGTTGAGTTATAAGTTCGCGGATTGCCGTAACCGAAAACCAACCCCGTCAACAACCCATCGCCGAAATATTTATCAACACCGACCATCATTCCGCCGCGTGATGTTTTGTAGCCTAGTGCGTTTGAGTCGCCGTTTGTTTTGCCGCTTTGATAGTAGCCTTCAAACCAAAATTCGTGGTTACTTTGTGTGGCGATGTTGTTGTGTGGGGATTGTCCGCGAAATAGTGTGTTGGGAGTATTATTGGCGGGAGTGGCGGACAAATTATTGAGGTGATTGGAGACGTGGACGTATGGGCTATTCAAAGCTAAATCGCGAGCGTCTGCCGCAAGCTCCGGCGCAAGCATACTTTTGACCAAACCTTCGAGCTGTTCGCGAGTATCGAGCGATTGCAATATCGTTTGTACGTCTGGGCAATCGTCGAGCAAGCCGGCGATTTGGGTTTGGTTACCGCTGAAGTTACTATTGGCGGTGTAAGCGATGGTGGATTGTGAGCTGCTTTCGAAGCCCATTTTTTTGTAGTCGGCACTATAGACCGGTTTCAATGACACAAGTAATTTGTCGGTCAATGTGAATTTGGAGTTAAGTTTTGTGATTTGTTCTTCTGTGAATGGTGTAGTTGAAACGATAACGTTATTTATTGTACCGTTAGGAATTGCGGTCAATATTATTTGGGCGTTATCATCTATAGTTATTTTATTCGCGGTAATTTTATTTTCATCGATAGTCATTTTCACAACCGAACCACCAGCAATATTAAGGTCTCCGACAACATTTAATTTTCCATTTGTTATATCAACTATACCGGCGAGATTTATGTTACCGCCGATTTGTGAGGAGTTGGACAAATTTAATGTTGCGCTATTTCCGAGAGCATAATTTCCGCCCCAAGTATTTTGTAAATTCATGATACCGCCGGTTTGGTTAAATGTTCCGGTTGCGGTTGAGTTATTTCCGGTCAAGGTTAATTCGCCGCCGGTCAAGGTTAAATTATTGTTACCGGTTAATTGTCCGCCGAAGTTACCGCCGTTTGTGATTGTTAAGTTAGCGTTAGTAATTGTTGTAGTATTACTTCCGTCAAGTTGTTTCACGGTTACGGCGTGAGAATCCATATCGAGTTTGGCGTTATTTGTGAGCAATAAATTTGATGTTTGTCCGAAGGCGTTATTGTCTGTCAATTTTATTTTCATGTTATCAATTTCAGTGTTGCCGGAATAATTGCTGGTACTGTTACCGATTTCAACCAGCGACGTGATGCCGGTTCCGATGAATTTGAAACCGCCGTTTCCGGTTAATTTCGCGGTCAATTTCGGATTGGTTGCGCCTGCTGTATTTAATGTAACGGTATTTCCTTGATTATCTATTTCAACCAAACCGTAACCGAGATAGATTCCTTTGTTGGCGGAAGAGCTATCGACATTGACATTGTAATTAAATTTTGCGACACCGCCGCCGACAAGATTTCGTTCTTGTCCGGTGTTGGCGGACGGATCGAGTGTGATGGTTCCGCTTCCGGTGATTTGGTTTGTAACTGCGACGAGTTGTTGCTGATAATTAACTGGATCACTGTGATAATCAAAAATATTCTGAGTCGATGATAATGACGTATTTATATTATTGGCGGTATTATCAATCTTTATTTTTCCGCCGTTTGCAATATTCAAATTCGCAACCGTTAATTTTGTGGTTGGAGTTAATGGATTGGCGGCAAATTCGATTTGTCCGCCGTTGAGGGTTAAATTTGCAACGGACAGATTGCTGTCGATTTTGATTCGTGAATTATCATTTAATTTGAGGGTTACGTTTATCAATTGTGAGAAACCGCTTGTTGCAAAAATTCCTTTGTTCATCTCAAGAGTTCCGGTAAAACCAGTTCCGGCACCTGCTCCTAAAGTGAATGTCTTGTCGGTATCACTCAAACCAACCGCAAGTTTTCCGCTTCCGGTCAATAAATTATTAAACGTACCATTTCCGGTTGATGGATTGAGCAAAAGTGTTCCATTGGAGTTTATGGTAACGCCGCCGGTTGCGAAATAGTTTTGGGTCAAGTTCAATGTTCCGGCATCTACGGTTAAATTACCGCTACCGGCAAATTTTCCGCTGAAGGCTCCGCCGTTTGAAATTGTCAAACTACCAGTTCCAAGATTAACTTCGCCGCCTGTGCCGTTAAGAGTCTTGATTGTTTGTGCGAAATTATTGATTGACAATTTACCACCATTGACAACGTAATCACTATTCGCGCTCAAGGCATTGGTTACGGTTGCGGACAAATTACCGCCGTTGAGTGTTGTTGTACCGGAATAATCGTTAGCATTATTGCTTAATGCCAATGTTCCGCCAGTTATGGTTAAATTACTGTCGATGCCGGTTAATTGTCCGGCAAAATTGCCGCCGTTTGTAACGGTTAAATCACCGACATTAATTTTTGTATCATTATCTCCGTTAAGTTGTGCAACGCTTGCGGTCTTGGAATTCATATCAAGTTCGGCGTTATTTGTGAGTGATAAATTGGCGACTGTTCCGAATGCTTTATCGTCAAGCATTTTTATTTTCAGATTATCAATTTCAGTGTTACCGGAATAATTGCTGTCACTGTTACCGATTTCAACTTGCGACGTGCTGCCGGTTCCGATGAATTTGAAACCGCCGTTTCCGGTTAATTTCGCGGTCAATTTCGGATTGGTTGCGTTTGTCGTATCTAGTGTAACGGTCTTATCCGCTGGACTCTCTATTTCAACCAAACCGTAACCGAGATAGATTCCTTTTTGGGCGGAAGAGCTATCGCTATCGACACTGACATTGTAATTAAATTTTGCGACACCGCCGTTGACAAGATTTCGTGATTGTTCGATGCTGGCGACCGAATCAGGTGTGATGATTCCGTCTCTGGTGATGGTACCTTCAACAGCAATAAGTTGTTGTTGGTAATTAGCGTCATCATTCCAATAATCGAAAATATTTTGTGTTGACGGTGGTGTATTCGTCGTAACAATGTCTAATGTTTGATCAACACCTATAATTCCGCCGTCGTTACCAATCACAAGATCGGTAACGGTTAATTTCGCGGTTGGAGTTACGGGAGCCGCGACAAAATTGATTTGTCCGCCGTTGAGGGTTAATTTTGAAATGGATAGATTCTCGTCAATTGTAGTGCTTGAATCGCTGTTTAATTTGAGTCCTACGTTTGTCAATTGTGTGAAATTGCTTGTTGCAAAAATTCCATTTTTCATTTCAATGGTTCCGCTAAAACCGGTATCTATGGTATCTGTTCCTAAAGTAAACGTATCGGTTAAAGCATTCAACTTAACTGCAAGTGTTCCGCTTCCGGTCAATGAATTACTAAACGTAATATTTTTAGATTCTTCAGATGTTGAATGATCAAGTAAAAGAGTTCCGGTATTGACGGCGAATTTAGCTGTTTTGGAATAACTTCCGGTCAAGGTCAATTCTTCGCCTGATATGGTTAAAGTGCCGCCACCGGTTAATTCTCCGTCGAATTTTCCGCCGTTTGAAATTGTCAAATTACCGGTTGTTCCCAGATTAACTTCGCCGTCTGTGCCGTTAAGAGTCTTGATTGTTTGTGCGGAATCATTGATTGACAATTTACCATTATTTCCGACAACGTAATTACTATTCGCGCTCAAGGCACTGTCTATGGTTACGGACAACTCGCCGCCGAGTGTTGTTGTACCGGAGTAATCGTTAGTTGTACTGCTTAACGTCAATGTTCCGCTGGTTACGGTTAAATCACCGGCACCGGTTATTTTTCCGCTGTAAGTACCGCCGTTTGAAATTATCAAATTAACGTTTTCGTTGAGTGTTGTTGTGCCGGAATAATTGTTATCTTTATTGCTTAACGTCAATGTTTCGCTGGCTACGGTTAAATTACCGCCGCCGGTTATTTTTCCGCCGTAAGTACTGCCTTTTGTGATGATCAATGAATCACCAGCGTTAATAATTGTTGTACTTTCGGAACTTCCGCAGATACTTCCGATGGTAATTGATTGCGCCTTATTGTCGTCGGCTTCGCCGATAATTAAATTGTTAGCGTTCAGTTTAACATTGGCATTAACTGTCAGAGGATGATCTTTTGTATCGGGATTGATTGCCAATGTTCCATTCTTAACATCAATATTGCCGCCGCCAAGATCAAAACCGTATTGAATACGAAGTGTTCCTTCTCCGATTTTTGTTATACTGGCTGTACTGTTGTTTGCTTCGGTTTTCACAACACCTGGATCGAAAGTAATACCTTCACCGACATTGATTGTTGCCGTATCTGTTACGGTTGTTGTAACACCAGCTAAATGCGGGTTCAATATATTGGTATCATCCGAAGATTCTCCGTTGTAAACTTCAAGAGTTCCACCGTTAATTGCAACATTAAATACGGGACTTGCTGTGGTATCCCACGTGCTATTAACAAGTCTTGATAAAACATCGACTTTTGCCGTACCATTATTTTTAATTGTCAAAGCGGCTTCACTGGTTTCATAAACTGTAACATAAGAGTATGCTTTAAGATCAAGAACAGTATTTTCTCCATCAACAACGATACTTTTAACTTTAGCAGAAGTTGCGGGGTTAGCTTTAACTCCGTTGTTATTAAATTCGAAAGTTCCTCCGTTGACATTAATTGTTCCATCTGCGAAATCAAAATCGTATAGAATACGAAGTGTTCCGTCTCCGATTTTTGTTATACTGGCTGTGCTGTCGTTTGTTTTGGTTTTCACAACACCTGGATCGAAAGTAATACCTTCACCGACATTGATTGTTGCCGTATTTGTTACGGTTGTTGTAACACCAGCTAAATGCGGGTTCAATAGAGTGGCAACTTGGTCTTCAGTAAAATTCGTCTCTGAAGCCAATTTTGATCCATCGTAAACTTCAAGAGTTCCACCGTTAATTGCAACATTAAATACGGGACTTGCTGTGGTATCCCACGTGCTATTAACAAGTCTTGATAAAACATCGACTTTTGCCGTACCCCCGTCTTTAATTGTCAAAGCGGCTTCATTGGTTTCATGAACTGTAACATAAGAGTATGCTTTAAGATCAAGAACAGCATCTTCTCCGTCAACAACAATACTTTTGACTTTAGCAGAAGTTGTGAAGGGTGTAGTATTAACACTGCTGTTATTAAATTCGAAAGTTCCTCCGTTGACATTAATTGTTCCTTTTTCGAGATCAAAACCGTACAGAATTTCCAGTTTTCCGTTACCAGTTTTCGTCAAATTAGGAGTGGTTGCACTTGTAGTTGCCGCAATATCGCTAACAACAACTCTTGAGGACTCCTCCTCTTTATTTGTAACACTAATTATTGCGCCGCTGTTACCGATGAAAACATTGAGACCGGCTGCATATAAACTTTCTGCACCGATCACTTCAACTGTTCCGCCGTCAACCGTCATGTTAAGATGTGGATTTGTCTCATAAATGGCTTGTTCGTTCGTAAAATCTAAGTATGCAGCTACCTGTGCTACATTGATTAAAGCAACATTCTCACCTGAAATTTTCAATGTTGCGCCTCCACCAATTTTGATAATGTCTTGGGCATTTGAACTATCCTCAGCAAAGAGAAGCGTAGTTTTGGCATTTTTTGTACTTCCTATTAACTCAAAAATTCCTCCGGCGATTTCGAGTTTCGATAAAGTTCCTGTACCAGTACTACTATCGTCTCTTATGATAGAGATAGTTCCTTTGCCTATCTTTTTCTGTGAGCCGCCGTTGAAGAATGTGTCGTAAACTGAAAGCGTTTTATCTTCATCAACATTCGTAGTCGCAACTTTGTCGGCAACGGTCGCGGTTCCGCGTTTACTACCGGCTACCAATTGGGTATCTCGCTTGACATTCAATGTTTCCACGCCGATCAACGTAAACGCTCGATCATTTGTACCGTCATTATTGGTCCACGCTGTACTTGTTGTTCCGGCATCGATATTGACAACATCGTCACATGTCGAATCCATTATGATACTGGCGGCGGTTGCTGCGCTGGTTGCTGTTGCAAAAATTGAACCGCCTGTGATACTGATTACGCTATTTTTATCTTTAGTCACATCAGAATTACTAGCACCTTCTGTGTATCCGCGAGTGTAAATGCCGTAAGCATAATAATTGACATTATTTTTACTTGTTTCCGCTGAAATATTCGTATTGACTTCAAGACTTTCCAATTGTCCGGCGTGAATACCAAGTGCGTAATCGTTCGCGGATGTAGCCGTAATATCGCCTTTTAAAACAATACTACCACTTCGGGCAGAGGCAAGATCCGCCTTTGGGTCACCGGTAAAATCTCCGAGAGAAATTCCTATCGCCACTCCGGTTCCAGTACCGGTACTTACTACTGCAATGTCGTCCCCAAACGTAACATTAGCAGTAGCAGTACCAGTACCAGTGATTTCAGGTGCATTAATTGATGAGGCATAATTACCATTACTTATGAGGAAACCAATTGCATGATTTTGTGACTTTATGTTAATTTTACCGAGTTCGACTTTACCAGAGAGAACAATCGGCAACGGCAGATTGTTCTTCCACTGACTCGCATTAGTAATATCGTGGCGAATAAAAAATCCCGTTCCGTTGCCGACAGAATTTATTACAATATCACCAACATTGATATGACCTGAAATTTTTGCGGAATTAGCTGATGGAGATTCTGGCACGTCAAATTCGGCATGACGACCAATAACAACACCTTGTGCCGAACCACTTGTTGTTGTAGTTACATTAATGTCCCCCAATTTTACTTTTCCTAAAATTGCCAATGCGGAAAATCCTGTTGCATCACCAGAGTTGGCAATTGCAACAATATTCCCTGTTTCAACACAACCTCTAATTTCTTTTAACTCAACCGCCAAAACATTACCACTTGTGGCTTGACAGGTTGTTTTAGCGGTAACATCTAAAAGTGCAATCTTACTATTTTTGCTAACATCACCCGCAATAAATCCATGAATCAAACTCGTTTCATCGCCGCCAGTACCGGTAATTTGGGACGTAATCTCACCAAGTTTTATTGTCGATTTTTTCAAATCACCGGCAACAAAACCAAACGAATTGCTGTCGTCACCTGAATTTGAAACAGTAATCGTTGCTCCACTTCCGACAAGATCAATTGTTGCATTTGATAAATTCGCAACACCGCTGCTTAGAACGCTAGTCCCTTTGGCAAACACAAAACCAAACGCAGAACCGCCAGAAGCCGTAACGGAATACTCAGGAGTCTCTTCACCACTTGCGCCGGTTGCGTTAAGAGTACCGCCAAAAGCATCAGTATTTACATAACCAAATCCCGCCGTCAATGCCCCAGTTTCAGATGAATTTATAACAGAAATGGAGCTTGTACCAAAGTCGAAGTTCAAACTTTTGTCATTCGAGAAAATCGCACCAAGCTGCGCTTTTTCAGCAGAAGTAAGAGTAATACCGCCGCTACTTAACCCAATATTGCTGGAAGCATAGTCTGTACCACTATCATCACCATACGTATCACCACTGAGATAATATTTAGTATTGTTAGAATCAATGAACACACCCACAGCAGGACCTTCTTGGGGTACGTCAAAGGTATCAGTAATTTCGGACAGAGTAATATCATTACCATCGGCGTAGAGCGTGCCATTATTCCCTACGCCCCCCCCCCCCCCCCCATTTTAACAAGAATCAAGGATGTAATTGCAACGGTTCCTAGTATTTGCCGCAATTTTTTTGATGTCAATTTTTGAATGATTTTTTTCAAAATAGACTTTTTTGTTGACCGGTTTTTTGCGAGATCAACATTTGCATTTTGTCGGAATCTTGTGTTCACTTTCATGGAAAACCCTTTCTTGTCAAAATTGTAAAATACAACAAACCAAAATACCATTAGCCATTGCAGACAGCAGGTTTCGCCCATACCAACTACGGTATAATTTTGGCAACGTATCAGTAATTATATTGGGACACATTTCAGCTTGTTACGCAACCCAACTGTCATCCCTCATAATCGGTACGTTTCGCTTAATTCCTACAATTTTTTGGATAATTTTTTCAAGATAATTCAGATATTTTTTTAACCACAGAGAACGCAGGGGGAGATTTTTAACGCGAAAGACGCGAATGTTACGCGAAAGGGGGAATTTTTTAAAACCACAGAGGACACAGAGAGAATTTTTTTGTAGAGAGTTGAGAAATTATGGCGGTGTGAATTAGATTTATACCGGCTACGGTATAGAAATTGTTTTTTAACGCGAAATACACGAAATTTCCGCGAAAGAACACGAAACTATTTTTCGCAAACTTTCGTGATCTTTCGTGTGTTTCGCGTTTAAAAATCTGTTCTGTGAACGGTTACAAGATATCACCCATCATTTAAAAATCCTTCCTCTCTTTTAAATCCCCCTCTGTGATCTCTGTGTCCTCTGTGGTTCTAAAAACTCCCCTTTTGTGGTTACTAGTGTGTGTTTAGTCTGTTGTTTGATCGAATCTGGTTTTGCATTGCGGCAGGGCTTTTATGAAATTTTTGCCGTAAGATTTTGCATGTATTCTAGGGTCAAGTACAACTACCAGTCCGCGATCCGATTTTGTCCTAACTAATCTGCCAAAGCCTTGTTTAAATTTTAGGATTGCGGTTGGCAATTGGTATTCGTTGAAGGGATTGCCGCCCCGATTTTTTATAGATTCAATTTTAGCTTCAACAACAGGTTGATTTGGCACTAGAAAAGGAAGCCTCGTAATGATTACATTTCTGAGCGAATCACCAGGTACATCCACACCTTGCCAAAAACTATCCGTTCCAAATAAAACAGCACGGTTTGAATTTTTGAATTGGCGAATCATTTCGTTTCGCGGAACACCATCGCCTTGAACCAATATCGGCATTTCACGTTCAACAAGCCACGATGTCAAATCAGATGCCGTGCGTTTGAGCAAACTATACGAAGTAAAAAGCACAAACGCACCGCCGCCCGTCTCCGCAAGATATTTCCGAATCGCCGCAACATAATAAGAACGCAAAATATCCTCACGCGAATCAGGTAACGGCGCATCACGCACAATCACAAGCGTAACTTGCTCAAAATAATTAAACGGACTCCCAAGCTGCAACGTGTCAATTACAGACATCCCTATTTGCGTCTTAAAAAATGTAAACGAATCAGACATTATACTGAAGCTGTTTTAAAATTCCCGAAGCTGGACACGCAAGCGTAACAACGTGAAGCGGTTGTTCATGGGCGAAGCCTATTGCCTTACCGGCTGCGGTATACAATTTGAAATTGGGCGATGTTTTTATACCGTAGCTACTATGAAATTAATTTTTTTAAGACAGGATAACAGGATCGTCAGGATATAATAAAATCCTGCCAAAAAAATAAAAACTGAATTTCATAGTGCGATGAGTATATAAGGGGTAAAAAGGATATGAGGGACAATGCCTTACCGGTTATTTTTTCTTTTGGCGTAATTCTTTTGCTTGTTTTATTTGTTCGTCGGTGATGTTGTTGCTGAAGTTATCTTGTACTTTGCAATCCGGCATATTTTTACGCAACTTGTCTGCGGCGGATTTGGTAACAGAGGTTTTTGTTACTATTACTTCCTTCAATTTTTTAAACTTCACCACATCATCCAAAACCACATCCGTAACCGCCGTGCCGCCAAGATGTATCCACTCAAGATTTTCAAGCACCAAAAAATTTCGCACCCCCGCATCGCTAATTTTACACAAATCAACATTGAGCCGCGTTATTGTTTTTGCGGAGCTAAAATCCTTAATTTTCGCCGCGCCGGTATCGCTAATATTGGTCAAATAAAAATTCAAACTTTTGAGTTTTGCCAAAGACCTCAACGCTCCCAAACCAACATCACCAAAATTCGTTTGCGAGACATCAATATTTTGAAGCGTTGGAATCTTAGCCAACTTTTCGCCGGCAACATCAGTAATCGCCGTCTTGCTCAACCTCACCGTACGCAACTTTTTCAAACGCACAAGATGCTCAAGCCCCACATCTGTAACCTTCGTACCGCCAAGCGTCAACTCAACTAACTCAGGATTGTTAGAAACAATCTCACCAAGCTCAGTATCCGTAATCGCCTTGTTGTCCAACTTGAGAACACGAACCGCTTGCCTTTCTTTGCCCGCTGTGCCTTCAGCAGAAAAGGCAATTTTTTGTAACAAAAATTCAGATTGCACCGCCAACCCAAAATTTATCGCCACAAAAAACAACCCAAATCTCACCCAACACAACAAATTCACACAAACACCAACACGGTATTTACTCATTTTCAACTCGACGATTTTTTTGTAATTTTTTATACCGTAGCACTATGAAATTCAGTTTTTATTTTTTTGACAGGATAGCAGGATATATACTCAAGCTGTTTTAAAATTCACGAAGCTGATTACGGTAGCGCAACAACGTGAAGCGGTTACTCAAGGACGAAGCCTATCGCCTTACCGGCTACGGTATAATTTTATTTCAGGCGATGTCTAAGCATTCAGTGTATGTCGTAATTGGCAACAGATTCTCCGAGAATTGAGTAATCAATTTTGTCGAATTCTATTTGCGGTACGGCATCTGTTGTGTTACATCTTGCGGCGAATTCGATGTCATTGTCGTAGCCGAGTTGTAGAAGATTTTTTGCGCCGCCGCTTCTTAACAAACTTTCGTACAAATCTCTCTCTTTCGATTCCTGATTCCAAAAGTCCAAACACGATTCGGCTGTTTCGTCTAATATAAACAGCTCATCTTCCGATTTCAATTTTGACACAATCATTCCAGCCAAAAGAATATCCTCCGACGTAACTTGCCCCTCCGTACCCGAACAAATCAACACGACACGATCCTCAAGCAACAACTCCCGAGCCAACGCACCAACATTCGCAAGACAACCAAGCAATAATTTTTTTGCCCTTTTCGCCGCGAACATTGCAAGCGTACCGTTTGTGCTTTTGAAAACCAATGTTTTATTTTTGACAAGTTCGGGAATCATATCTGAAGGCGAATTACCGACATCGAATTGCGGAATACGATTACATCCTTGCTCTCCGCCAAGAATAATATCCTCCGCGCTGCCCGCCTTAAACTTCAACGCATCCTCCGCACACAACACCGGCACAATCTTACTCACGCCAGCCTTGCAAGCATACGTCAACGTCGTCGTAGATCGCAAAACATCAATCGCGACCGCACACGCCCCGACAATTTCATCCGCCCTTTTTTCAGCATCACAGGGTAATCTAAATACAGTAATTGTTTTATTCATTTCGTCAATTGGTTATGATCGTGATCGCGATCGTGGTTTGAGTTTGGTGCTGGCAGTTCTTCGCCCTTTATGAAGGCGGACAACTGTGCACGTTGTTCTTTACTTTGTTGGTTATCTTTGGGCAAGAGGTCTTGCAAAATCGGCAGACCCGCGAATGTTATTCCAACAATCGATTTGCCAAAAATTTTCTCCACATTATTTTCATCGTAAACCAACTCGTCCGGTTTTGTCCATTCGATTGCACTTTCCGCCGAAGTTTGCGTCAACAACAAAGTAGTACGCGGTTGTTTAATGCTTGTGATGGTTAGGTTCTCATCCGCAAGCGGAGTTCCCGCAGAGGCGAAGCGTTGAATTTGTGTTTTACCTTTTGCGATATTGCCATCAATTGGTGCGAATGGGGCGGGAATTTGTTCTACAAGTTGCAAATTTGCGGGGCTGTTCCATGCTTCTTTTAGGTTAAATTTATTGTAAAGTTCCTGTTGCCCGATAAGCGGTAAAACAGCAACCCGCCAACTCAAAAGTTGTTTTCCATCGGCATCGCGAATAGGTTGCGGAAATTTTTTATTTAACCGGTCGTATTGAATCGAAGTGTCCGTCAAATTTCTTAGTTGTTCAATTTTCTGCATTGCCAATTTCTCTTGACGGAATCTGTCGGCTGTTTCCGCAAAACCGCTTTTTAAAGTTGTATCGAATCCCTCAAATTTGTTGATACGCAAATCAACTCCGGTATCGTCTGCTTTTTTGAGTTCAATTGAATTGAGCAAATTCGTTGTTGTTTCTTTAGACAACAGCGATGAAGTTGTGTCTTCTTTGGCGGTTGCAAATACGGTTTTGGCGGTAACGAGTAGCCCAAGAAATAATTCGTGCAAACTCGCCGCACCGTCATTATCCACCGCGTCGTATCTCACAGACAACATTGGCGTACCGACCTGTGCTGATGTGTTAATTGACATATTTATTGCACGGAAATTCTTCAAAAACTGAATCGCGTTTTCGTTGCCCAAACCACTCAACACCGAGCCGATAAAAGGTATTTCAGCTATTCGCATCGGGTCTGCCATCACGCCTTCCCACGACGCAGACAACGACAATAAGCTCGATGAAATATCCATTCGCTTAATACGCTCAACAGCTGCGCTGGTAGCGTTTGGTTTTCCTGCGAACAATTTATTCGCGTCTTCGGTAAGCATGATAAAGATGATAATTGTGTGTTTATCGGGCAAATGTATTCCGGCACAAATTTGGTCGGTTGGGACGTTTGGCGGTAGCAAATTATAGTATTCAACATTGCCGATTTGCCGTTTGATGGAATCGATTGGAGTATTTGATTGCGATTTCCAGATTGTTTGTATCATTGCGTCGGCGGTGGGTTCGCTGAGGTTAAATATATTTACTCGCCGCAGGGCAAGCGAACGGCGGTTATTTTTTGTACCGTCTGCGGCAGCTTCTACAAAAGTGATTTCACCCTGCGGCGCAACCGCAAGCGTAAATCGTTCAACTTTGCTGTAGTCAATCGGAAATTGCAATTGAAATACCGTGTTAAATACGTTGGATAAAACGTCTTCCGTTCCTTTACCTATTTCAGTTTCAAAAAATTTCTTCGGTTGCCCAGTCAATACGTAATAAGAATCCGTAAAAAACCAACGTGTATCAAGATCATTTTGTTTATCGCCGATTGCCGACAACATCTCCTTAGTCGGCAATGAAACTGGTGGGTTTAATTGTGTACCTAGCGGATTTGCCGGAGAAGTGTTTGTTCGTGCCGCGTTTGGGTTTTGCGGGTTTGAGTTGTTGTCGGGATCCGACGATGATCCCGTTCCCCTTTCAGAACAACCCGAAATCAATGCCGCAAAAACAAGTAATAATGTCAAAAAAAATGTTCGCATTTTAGTTTAAATTTTGGTTAAATTTGGTTTGGTACGCTTCGCCAATACCAGTCGCTGCATAAACGCCCCATACAACAATGGGCGTTTCATCAAAGGGCAATATTTTATTGTAATCGCCAAGAGTTACAATATACCCGATTTTTCTCAAGCGTATTGCACTCTTGATTGCGCAAATAGTTTTTATTTTTTTTTGTGATATTTTTGAAGGATATGAAGGACACAAAGGACATAAGGGACAAAGTAAACGGTTATACTGAAGCTGTTTTAAAATTCCTGAAGCTACGGTAATAAGATGTTTGCATGGGATACTTGTCGAAAATTATGTTTGTGGTATTATCTTACCCAATTGCGGCGCGTTGTGCAACCGCCGAATCGTTTGGATCGATCTGGGATGCAAGAGATATACCCAAGCTGTTTTGAAATTCCCGAAGCTGGACACGCAAGCGTAGCATCGCGAAGCGGTTGTTCATGGGCGAAGCCTACCGCCCATACCGGCTTCGGTATACTCCGTAGCCGGTATATTTTTTCCTTTTCGTTTTCCTTTTTGTCCATTGTTTTTTTCATCTGCGATCAGGTGAGAAGGTATTTTTTTTTGTTTTCAAAAAATGCAACTATTTTTCAAATTGGTTTCTTTATGTCCGTCTGGATTTGTCAATGTTGGGTGTGTGATTTGTGTTGTTCTGATGTCGTTGGTTTTTACTTCTTGCGACCGAAATTCGTCCGGTAAAAACGGAGAACCAGACTCGCAACTCGCTACCGGTAAAACCCCAATTTCGCCGGAAATTCAAGCTGATTTTGATAAGGCGGTTGATGAGGCGGTAAAGGCTATCGGCAAATCGGATATCAACGGTGCAAAAGAAATTCTTACTAGCCTTTGCAAACAACATCCTTCATTACAACCGCCCGGAATTATTTTGTCGCAAATTTTTGTCCGAACCCGAAACGGAAATATCATAAAGCCCGTTTTGGATATGACAACAAACGAAACGCCGGACGATCCGGAAGCGTATATTTTGCTCGGCGAAATTGCATTGCAACAACGAGAGTTCACTGTTGCGGATTTGCTTTTGCGGGAAGGCGAATTGAAATTGACCAAGTACTCGGCTAATAAGATACGCAAAAAAAATCTGACATCTTTGTTGTTACGTCTTCAATCTTTGTTGGCGGAGGTTCGCGGCAAGTGGGAGTTGTATTATCAATTGGCGGACAAGCGAATTGCGCATGACGGTGAATTACCGGCGTTGCTCAGGCAAAAGGGTATTGCGTTGTTCCAGCAGAAAAAAGATGCCGAAGCAGCGAGTCTATTTGCCCGTGCCGACAACATCAAAATTAAACCAACCGACTCGCAACCCAATAACGCCGAACAAGGACTCCCAGCGGAGGCGATGTTGTCGCGTTTATATTTGGCGCGCGGCGATCACGACAGCGCAAAAAAATATTTGACGGACGCGCTTGCGAAACATCCGAATTCAAGAGAGGTGTTGTTGCTGTCGATTCAATCACGGTTGAATGACAACACGCCCGAAGAAGCGAAAAAACTTGCGGACAAACTTGCGGGTGATTTTCCTGATTTTGAAGCGGCGACGAGAATTCGCGCGACAATCGCGCTTTATTTGAATGATTATCCGGCGGCGGAAAAGTTGTTTCAGGAGTTGATAGTTATTTCGCCGTCTGACACGCAAGCAGTAAACGGGTTGGCGTTGGCGTTATGCGAGCAAAATGATCCCAAAAAATTACAACGCGCCATCGATTACGCCCGCGACAACGTAAGCAAAAATCAACAAAACACAGAATTTTGGAGTACGTTCGGTTGGGTTCTATTCAAAGCAAATCAATTTGACGCATCCAAACAAGCCTTGCAACGTTCCACCGCTTCAGGAGTTAGTTCGGCAACAGCTTACTACATCGCCAATTTAGAAAGGCAAGCAGGAAACAAAGACGAAGCAAAACGCCTACTTAATCTTGCACTAAACAGCACAGCACCTTTCGCCAAACGCCGCGATGCCGCAAAATTACTGAGTGAATTATGAGTAACCGTATAGCTCAGGAGAAATTCCAAAAACCATTTTAAAAATCAGCACGCAGATGACTCAGATTTTGAGGAGATATTCGCAAGATCAGAGAGCGGGATCTGATCCGTGATCGTCCTTAAAGAATCTGGTGTTATACCGTAGCCGGTAGGCTTCGCCCTTGAACAACCGCTTCACGTTGTTGCGCTTGCGGGTTCAGCTTCAGGAATTTTAAAGTAGCTTCAGTATATCTGCGTACTGACTTTAAATGGACAAGGTACTATTGCAACAGTTTAAGGTGCAACGCCAACCCGCCCCCCTTGAAAGATGGCGGAGACAGGTTAAACTGGTGCGAGTTTGCGTGTTCGATAATTGGCTGTTTAACGTCATATTGGCTGTTTAACGTCAATGTTGTCGTGTGAAATGTCAACGTTGGCAACGGTGATTTCTTTTTTGCACCCCTAGCTCAATTGGATAGAGTACCGGTCTACGGAACCGGTGGTTGCCCGTTCGAATCGGGCGGGGTGTAGTGTTCTTGTTTCGTGTTTGTTGCGGGTGGATTGCTTGCGATTTTTCCATAGATATGTTCTGTCAACTGTTTTATTCCTAGACCTGTTGCAGCTGAAATAAGCAACACCTCACGCCCCAACTCTTCGGCAAACCTCGCCCTGACCAATTCGGCATCAGGAATGTCCGCTTTGGTAACAACAACTACCTCAACACGATCTCCCAACAATTCATCAAATTCCACCAACTCGCGCCTTATCGTAACATAATTTTCCCACGCATCCGAACCATCATCAGGAAACGGCTCAACAAGATGCACTAAAATTCCAGCACGCTGAATATGACGCAAAAAATCATGACCCAAACCAACCCCCAAACTCGCCCCCTCAATCAAACCCGGTATGTCCGCCATCACAAATGAACGATCCAAATCAAGTTGAACTAGCCCCAAATGCGGGTGCTTTGTCGTAAACGGATACGGCGCAATTTCAGGTTTCGCACCAGAAAGTCGAGACAATAACGTACTCTTGCCCGCATTAGGTTTGCCCACCAACCCGACATCCGCAATAATCTTTAACTCCAACCGCAATTGTCTGGACTCACCCATTTCACCCAATTCGGCTTCACGCGGAGCGCGATTAGTTGCGGTTTTAAATCGTGTGTTGCCTCTGCCGCCCTTGCCGCCGCGACAAACAATAACTTCAGACCCCTCGCCAGATAAATCCTTCAACAAAAAACCATGCCGACGATCAAATAACATCGTGCCAACCGGAACCTCCACAACTAAATCCTCAGCACCTTTGCCATGACGTTGCGATCCGTAACCTTGTTCGCCGTTTTTTGCCCGCCACACTTGCCGACGCACCAAATGAATCAGACTGTACACATTGCCCGAACTGCGAAATATCACACTGCCGCCGCGACCGCCATCACCACCATCAGGTCCGCCGCGCGGTACATACTTCTCACGGCGAAAACTAACACAACCATCACCGCCCTTGCCAGCCTCAACCTCAACCTCTACCTCATCTACAAACATAATTAAAATTTTTCTATCTATTTTTTATACTATTTAGGGTAATTATTCAAAAGGGACACAAAGGACGTGAAAGGCATAAAGGACAGTAGGGACATGTGAAATCTTATTCCGATTGGGTGAATGCAAAGGACGTAGTACACCAAAGCCGGTATAACTTTGAGGCATTATACTCATCGCAGCTTCGGTATATTAGTTTTTTTGTGTTTACCAGTATAGGTCTCGGTCGTTTGAGTTATTTATGCGTTCTATTCTTTTTAGGAGTTCTGATTTTTTTGGTGTGTCTTGGAATTTGTCCAATTCTTCTTTTAAGACCTTTTCACCAGCGGCGCGGGTTGCCGGTGAAGCATGATCAACTAGATACTCTTTTAATGTTGTAAGAGCATTTGGAGTACACATATTTTGGATGAAACCGGGTATCGCATACTCCATGAAAACCTTGCCCGTCCGACCAAGCCTATAACATGCCGTACAAAAACTCGGTACATAACCGTCATTCAATAATTGCAAAACCACCTCGTCCAACGGACGAACATCACCAAGCTCAAATTGCTCTCTTTCAAGAGCTTGAACTTGTACGTCTTTGATTTCATCTTTGTCAATATTTTCATAGCCGCCGATTTCAATATGACTCCCCGCGTCAACTTGCGATACACCAAACCCAAGCGCAATTTTACGTATCTCCGCCGGTTCACGCGCCGTAACAATTAAACCCGTGTAAGGTACAGATAACCGCAATATCGCTATCAACCGTAAAAAATCGGCATCAGCGACATTGTTTTCAATTACCTCTCGCAACGTAACACCACTCGCCGGTCTGATTCGCGGAAAACTTATCGTGTGAGGACCGACCCCATAACTTTTCATCAAATGATTAGAATGCGCAACAAGGCTCAACACTTCAAATTTCCAATTCGCTAAACCAAAAAGCGCACCTAAACCAACATCATCACAACCCGACTCAATCGCACGCGCCGGCGAATCAAGCCGCCACGCAAAATTTGATTTCCGCGTACCCGCCGGATGCATACGCGCATAAGTTGGTCGATGATAGGTTTCTTGAAATACTTGATACGTGCCAATCCCCGCCGCCTTAACTAAACGATAACCCTCATGCGAAAGCGGCGCGGCATTGATGTTGACTCGCCTAATCGAATCCAACCCAAAACGCACAGAATAAACTTCCTTGACACAGTTCGCAATAAAAACAGGTCCGTAATTTATATGTTCGCCAAACACCATAATTGTACGTTTATGTCCCATTCGCAAAAGGTTAGTTACCTGCTCATGCAACTCGTCAACCGTGAGAGTTTTGCGAATCGACTCACGATTGCTACGCCTAAATCCGCAATACGCACAGTCATTCATACAATAATTGCCAACATAAAACGGAGCAAAAAGAACAATACGATTGCCGTAAACATCACGCTTTAATTGACGGGCAGTTTCAAATATCCGCTCAATTGTTTCAGGATCGTCCGCCGAAAGAAGCATCGCAGTCTCATCAATTTTCAACGGCTCTTTGTTTTTAGATTTGGCAATTATTTCATTGATTTTACCGGCATCAGGTTTTTGTTTTAGCAACGACTCAAAATACAGTTCGTCAATAAAATCAACTCCGCACGCGCTCAATTGAGACATGTCCGGTAAATTAATATCATTCGTATTTGGCATTTTTTGAATAGGGTTAAGGCTTAGGATTTTAGGGCTAAAGGGAAGGGCAATCTGAAAACAACCATTCACGGTTGCTCAAATCGCGTCATTGTAGATCTAGGATGTTTTTTGGGATTTTTCAACAGAATTATATTCATTGTGTCAAAAATAAAAATATATACTCAAGCTGTTTTAAAATTCCAGAAGCTGGACACGCAAGCGTAACAACGTGAAGCGGTTGTTCAAGGGCGAAGCCTATCGCCTTACCGGCTACGGTATACCAGCTTCGGTATACGCATTCGCGAAAGATAAACACCGCGAAGGCGAAAAAGGCGAAGAAGGATATTTAAAAACCTTTGTGCGATTTTGTCGCCATTGCCGTACACTCAAGCTGTTTAAAATTCCCGAAGCTGGATACGCAAGCGTAACAACGTGAAGCGGTTGTTCAAGGGCGAAGCCTATCGCCTTACCGGCTATGGCATAAAAAAAACTTCCGTAAAAAAACCAGTTTTTGGAAGTTTCCGAATACACAGCATGAGTTAAGAATAATTCGAATCAATTCGACATTTTGCTCTTCAAATTATCTCCGAACTTGCACGCCGAAATTTACGCCGTAGGTGGTTAGAGTGGTGTTGCTTTTACGGATATTGAACAACGAACCATCGGGATTGAAACGATAGTCAATGACATCAGCACCGCGACCGATGTTATCGATAACGGTTGAGTTAAAACCAACATTGAACCCGACGTAATCCGTCCATTGCCATCTCAAATTCAATCTTAACTCAAAAGCCGGCGAGAAAACATCCCTTTTTGAACGATGATAAAACGCTTGCGGTCTGTTTGTAAATGCGATCATTTTGTACGGCGCAACTTGCCCTTCGCCCTCAACATCAACTCCCGCATCAATAAATTGCGAGGCAAATTTACCGCTTACCGTACTCGTCTGCTTGTTAAAACCTGCCAATAAACGTCCTTCCGCTCCATACGTCCAACGTCCCGCACGCCGCTCAATTTTAGCCCCGATTTGAGGACCTGTTATTTGGTTTACAACTCTGGCTTTGATCGTTGTTGTCAGGTTCGTTATGTCAATGTCATCGTTGCTTTCATCATCGCTAGTGTCGCTGCTACTTGAATCGTCGGAGGAAGTACCGGTGCTGCCTGTAGAAATTATTTCTGTCGGATTGCCGTAGCTAATTCCAGTAAAACCAAACGAATCCTTGACATCAAAATACCGCAACCCGCCGTAAAGATTCAACGTACCCCATTTAAGCGGATAAGGTCTATAAGTGTACATTAATTCCAAACTCAAAATATCGATAGAGCTGGAATATCTGACGTATGGAAAATTTATCGGCAACGGTGCCCAAATCGCAAGATCTGCAGTAGTACTTGAATCAGAATCAGAATCGCTACTGCTGGTACCCTGCGCAACACTTGGGATCCAACCCGTAAGAGGCGTGAGATACTCAACCCTATTCGCCGCAACCACTCCGCCATCAACAGTTGACCAAATGCGGTTAGAAGCGTATGACAGTCCTGTTGCGGATTCGACGTTGATCAAAGTCGATGCTTTTGAGTCATCAATAACCATCGACCCGAAAACGCCGCTATTTTTACCGGAGTAAATCACATCCGACGAAGTCAACATGCCAACATCACCGGACTCAAACGAACCGCCAAGCCCAGATATACTGTAACCACGAAACAAAAAACCAGAATGATCACGATTGAAACCCAATTCGTAACTGGTACCGAATTGGAGATGCCCGCTTCCCATGCTTGAGGCGTTTAGTGTATTTGATTGTGTGTATTGGCTGTTGCCGTTATAAACCGTTCGAACCATGCTTTTGCCCGTAGCGTCCCTCGCCCCTATCGGACAACTAAATCCCTTCACCGTCCACGCAATCCCAGTTATATCGAAAGTAAAACCCTCATCGCCATGACGCGCTCCGCCGAACTCTTCCGGTTGGTACGGTCTGAACGGACGAAAAGACTCTTGCGCCGCTAATAAGCCGCAAAACAAAATCTGAAACGAAAAGAGCGCAAACAGCAATAACAGGCGTTTCAATGAAAACATGGTTTCCTCAACGTAAGTGAATAAATCTTTGCCGGAAGCCGGTACTATACCGAAGCCGGTTTGGGCATTAAGCCTCGCCTCTTGAACAAACGCTTCGCGATGTTGCGTTTCACGTGTTCAGCTTCAGGAATTTTAATGTAGCTTTGTTATACTACGCTTCACGATCCAAAAACACACCCAATACACCGAAATAACGAAGCCAATACAGGCAGTAGGCTTTACCCTCAAACAACAGCCTCGCGATTTTACGCTTGCGTGTTCAGCTTCAGGAATTTCAAAACAACTCGAGCATAATTTGCAGAACAAAATTCCACAAAAAACTCACAACCACACCCCAAAAACAAAATTTACCCGCACCCAGTATGACATGGGGAAATGGTTGTACCGATTGTATCGTCTCGGATTATTGTAGCAATTGAATAATAAAGCCCGCTAAAACGGAAAATATAATGATTTTTTTGAAAATTTCGTTTTTACTGAAAATACAGATAAATTGGATAAAATTTAATGCTCATTTAAACAATAACGATTACGCCGCTGAGATAAAAAATAGGGCAAAATTTCGTTTAATCACGAAGGGGGAAATTTTTTACACTAAAGGTACGAAAAAGACGAAAGATACGAAAAGAGGGATTTTGAACACCAAAGGCACAAAAAGGACTAAAAATACGAAAAGGGGAATTTTTGGTGCGTGGAGAAAATTTTAGAGTCTGGAGGAAAAATCATCGGGAATGAAAGCTCCATTTTCGGGAATGAAAGCTCCGTTCTCGGGAATGAAAGCTCCATTCTCAGGAATGAAAGCTCCATTTTCGGGAATGAAAGCTCCGTTCTCAGGAACGGAAGTCCCATTCCCGCTTTTGTTTTGTACCTTTCGTGTTAAAAATCCCCTTTTGTCCATTACGCTCAGGCTGTTTTGAAATTCCTGAGGCTGAACAAGCAAACGCAACAACGTGAAGCGGTTGTTCATGGGCGAAGCCTACCGCCCATACCGGCTTCGGTATAAAAAGATAAAACTTCCTTTAATAGATATAATGACAAACGGAATTGATTACGATGTTGATGGTGAAGAGCAGAGAATTGTCGGCGGGCAAATAATCGAGGAACTTGTTGCCGATTCGGAGTTACTATCAAAAAATACGTCAAAAAAACGAGAAAATCATAACTCCGAATTTCAACCGCTCGACGAATACGAAAAAATCTACAAGGAATTACACCAAAAAAATGTTAGCGGATTTTTTGAGAAATTGGTCGCGGAAAGCGGAATAAATGAGGAAGAAAACCGAAAAACGGTTAGCGTTATCCACAAATTGCAATCCGAACTCGACGTTGAAAATAAATCTTTGCGTAAAGCGTATTTTCGGCAAATTTTATTGATATTTTTAGTTGTGGTGTGCGTGCTTGGTTTTATCGGGTCGATAATGGTTTTGAGTGGTTGGGCAAATGAATTTATTGCGCAAAACGATTTGGATTTTGGAGTTTTGAACAAAATATCTTTATTGGTGTTTATTTTGGCGGTTTCTTTTGCGGGTTGGTCGATTTTTGTGATAGTCAAAAAGATTGCCCCGAAAATTAAAGAGTTGAAGGCAAATATCGCCAATTTGGATAAGCGGTTGCAACCGATTATAGAGCAGGCTTGGCAACAAATGATTCCGTTGAATAGTCTTTTTGAACAACGAATGTCAAGCCGGTTGATGGAAGAAACTTACCCGCTGATACAACTCGACGATTATTTTGACATCAAACGCTTCGATTATTTGAACAGAAAATACGGCTTGCAAGACAACAGCAACAAAGATATTTCAACTTTGTTTATTCAGAGCGGCGAGATCAACGGTAATCCGTTTTGTTTTTTTAAGATGTTGAATCATTTGCTTGGTGTGAAAAGTTACACGGGTTATTTGACAATTCATTGGACGGAAAGTTACAGAGATTCGAAAGGCAGATCGCAAACAAGAACTTGCTCGGAAACCTTGTCCGCAAACGTTACAAAACCTTGTCCTCAATATTACGAGGATTGTTATTTGGTTTACGGCAATGAGTCGGCACCGAATTTATCGTTTTTGCGTATGGCGACGGATGCGGAGGAATTATCGGAGAAACAGTTGCAAAAAAGGGTTGGCAAAGAAATCAAAAAACAAAACGCTCAAATGCGGTCTGCAATCTCAAGAGGTGAAAATTTTACATCAATGGGCAACGATTTTGATGCTTTATTTGGTGCGTCGGATAGAGATAACGAGGTTGAGTTTCGGTTATTGTTTACGCCGATTGCACAACGCGAAATGTTGAAACTTCTCAAAGACACAACATATTCGTGGGGCGATGATTTTGTGTTCCAAAAAGACAAAATGATAAACATAATTGTCCCCGAACATCTGCAAGCCGAAAAAACAAAACATAAACCCGAACATTTACAAGCAAGAGATATTACCGGTAATCCGAAAAACTACACGCATTATGATATTGACACTATTAGAAATAATTTTAATGATTACAATAATGAATATTTCCGAGCGGTTTATTTTGCCTTTGCTCCTTTGCTGGCTATCCCGTTGTACCAGCAACACAAACCGCATGAATTTATTTACAAGGATGTTTATGAATCGCGTTTTAGCTGTTTTGCTCATGAATGCGCGGTCAATAAGATGCCCGCGTCCCTTTTCACGCATCCTGAATTCGCAACAAAAACTATTTTAAAAACGAAACTTCACGGGAAAAACGGCGGCATTGACAATGTTACCGTTACGGCTTACGGATACAAGGCTGTAGAGCGGATTGACTATGTTACAGTCAGTCATAAATCAGGTATCTATCAGGTTCCGGTCAATTGGATAGAATATATCCCATTGCAAAAAGAATCATTCGCCGAAATCTCAGAACAAGAAGTGTAATACCGAAACCAGTATAAAATTTAACCCCTTAACCTAAAAATTAAAAAAATGCCGAATGAATTAGACGAAATGAAACCCGTTGTCAATGTTGTGGGGAGAGACATTAATGTGATTGAGAAGCAGTTACCAGTTCAAGTGGGATTTGGTTCTGTGTTATTTGAGGTTATTCTCTGGGTTCTTTTTATTGTACCCGGAGTGATTTTTTTGTTTATGAAAATTGGTGCGCAGAATTATTTGCGTCAGTTGCAACAGAAGATTCAACACGATGCTTCGCAGATTGACAATTATCTTGAGCAGCGGGTAGTGATATTGCAAAATGTTGCGGGACTTGTTGCGAAGGCGGTGGAGTTGGACAAGGATGTGATGAAGAGTGTAGCGGCGTTGCGAAGCGGGACAAGTGTAAATGATAGTAATCGATCAGAGGTTGCGGGGCAATTGGAGGCGATTGCGAGTGGTTTGAAAATATCTGTTGAGCGTTATCCTGATTTGCAAGCACACGCGGCAATCGCGGATGCAATGCAACAAAACAGCTACTTGCAACGCGAAATCACAGCAGCACGCGAAGTTTATAATGACGCGGTTATGCGTTGGAATCAGGATATTTTTGCGTGGCCTACAAAAATGATAGTTGCAGCGCGTGCAGGTTACACAACTCGTATTCCTTTCACCGTGTCAAAAGAAACCAAAGAACAAGCCCGCGCTAATTTCTTTTAATACCGCGTTTATTAACCACAGAGTTCACAGGGGGGGAGTTTTTAAACACGAAAGACACGAAAAATACGAAAAAAACACGAAAGGGGAAGGGGATTTTTAAAAACTTTTGGGAGTTTCTAAAAATTAATTTTATTCGAATTCGGTTGATTTATGTTGACTGAAAATCGACCGAATTTGAAATAATTTTTTTTGGCAAATAGTATTTTTGTAAATTTCCTTTTAATAAACTTTCGTGTTTAAAACTTCCCACTGAGAACTCTGTGTTCTCTGTGGTTAATATACAGAAAATAATTTAGTACGGATATGGATTTGATTGATAGAGTGGGTTTATTTGGGGAGCTTTCGGAATTAGCGATTGAGATTGATCGTGTGGTTGGTCAACTTATTCGGGTAGTTGGTGCGTGTGGTGTTTCGTTGGCGGAGGGTGAGGATTGGTATGATTTGCTTTCGTGCAAGTTATTACCGCAAGTTGGTGATCGTGCTTATTTAATTATTTCTGTGATGGGCGGTACCAATACGGGCAAGTCTGTAATATTTAATCATCTTGTCGGCAATTATTGCAGTGGAGTTGACCATCGGGCATCGGGTACGAAGCATCCTGTTTGTGTTGTGTCGGGTTCGATTCCGAATTCTTTGGATATTTTGCGGCGTAATTTTTGTCATTTTAATCTTGTTGAGTGGTCGCGGTCGGAGCAACCTCTTGAATCTTGCCGTGAACATCAACTTTTTTGGAAGGTTGACAATCGTCTTGAGGAGCGGCTTTTGATTTTTGACACGCCGGATATTGATTCGGACAACGAGTTGAATTGGGTGCGGGCGCGTGGAGTGCGCAATGCGGCGGATGTGATAATTGCCGTGCTTACAAGTCAAAAATACAACGATGCGGCGGTTCGCCGTTTTTTCCGCGAAGCTGCGGAGGCGGCAAAACCTGTTATTGTGATTTTTAATATGGTTGATATTGAGCGTGATGTTGAGCATATTACGATTTGGTTGAAGCAATTTTGTGATGAAACTGGTTGTGTTCCGATTGCTGTGCTTGCTGCGCCGTTTGACGGGGGCAAGGCAGCGGAATTACGGTTGCCGTTTTATCAATTGCCGCAAGACGGGAAGGGTACTGAAGAGATCAATGATACTAAATCTACTTTGAATCTGAACAAGCAATCGCAACAACACGAAACATTCGTTCAAGAGCAACTCCCGCAATCTGTATTGGCGATGGTGGATTTGCGTCGGATATTTACGGAGTTACATTTTGACCGGATCAAATCTCAAACGCTTATTGGTGCTATTCGAGTGATTATTGACGAGTCGAATGGTTTACCGTCTTTTTTGCGGCGGGTGGAGGTTGCGTCGAATCAATTTGGGGCGGCGTTGGCGGCGATTGAGGGTATTGATGACAAGTTGGAGATGGAGTTACCGGCGATGCCCATTTCGGTGCTTGCCGGCGGGATGTGGGCGTGGTGGAATGAGGCAAAGCGTGCGGTTTGGTTGCGTAGAATAAATGATGTTTATCGTGTACTTGGCGGCAAGTTAGTTTATCCGTTTAGCAAGTTGTGGGGAGTTATTGTGCAAAAATTATTTTCACGTGTCGGCAATACGGGTTATGGTCAAGATAATTTGTTACGATATTTGAGGGAGAGTGAGGAGGGTGTTGTTGTTGGTTTTATTGAGACGATTTTTGGTTATATTGAGCGTCTTGCGGAGACGGACAATTTGGTGTTGAGGCGTGAGATGTTGAGTTTAGTTAGTGGCGGTAGGCGTGTTGAGATTTTGGCGCGGGCAAAGGTTGTGCTTAGTGAGTTGGATCCGGTGGAGGTCAATTTTGACAATGCGTTGAGGCAAAATTTAACAACATGGGCGGCGAAAAATTTGGTTTGGGTGGGATTGATTAAGTTGTTGGATTTGGTGGTAACGTTGGTGCGACCGGTGTTTACGGTTTTATTTATTGTTGGCGGTCTTATTATTGGTTCAAAAATTACGGGGCAATGGTTTGGTGTCGTGTTGGCGGCGGGTGTATTGGTTATTTGTGGCGAGGCGGTTGTGTATTCGGTATCGGAGGCGATAAAATTAAGTTTGGCAAAATTATTCAAACACATTCAAGACGATTTTATTTCAGCCAGATCAAAAAAATTTCACGCAACATTTTTAAGTGAATTTTGGCACGATGTAGTAAACCGCTTAAAATCAGGATCCGCCATCGCAAAGTCCAAAGAATTCCAAGATTGCCAAACCTGCCTAAAAAAAGCGTCAAAAAAAATATAAGAGAAAAACAAAAAACACAAAAATATACTGATATGAAGAAAAAATTGAGACTTTATTTAGATATTTGTACATTTAATCGACCGTTTGATGATCAAAATCAGTTAAAAATAAGACTTGAAACGGAAGCAAAATTATTTATACAACAGGGTATATTAAATGATGAGTATGAATTAGTTTGGTCTTATATTTTGGAATATGAAAATAATCAAAATAAATTTGATGATAGGCGTAATGTAGTATATGATTGGAAAAGTGTTGCAAAAATTTGTTGTGTTGAAAATGCTCGAATTATTGAATATGCGGAAAATCTCAAAATTAAAAATATAAGAACAAAAGATGCGTTGCATATTGCATGTAGTGTTTACACAAATTCTGATTATTTCATAACAACGGACAAACAATTATTCAATTTAAAATTAAATGATATAAAAATAATAAACCCTTTAACTTTTATGAATGAATTGGAGGAATGATTATGTATGCGGAAATGGCTTTACGGAATGAAGGGATGAAGGTATTGATAAATAATTTAGGCAGAGTAGAAGCAGAACGCTTTATAAGTCTGATTATTCGAGAGCCATTCGATTATACGGAATGGCAAAAGAATTTATTCGACGATCTGTCTGTAAAAGAACTGAGTAACTTAGCAATGAAGGAATATAAAGAGAACTTCTAAAAACTTACAAATCGTGAAAATATTAGTTTGGTGTTGTGTTAGGGGTGGGTGTATTGGTTATTTGTGGCGAGGCGGTTGTGTATTCGGTATCGGAGGCGATAAAATTAAGTTTGGCAAAATTATTCAAACACATTCAAGACGAATTTATTTCAGCCAGATCAAAAAAATTCCACGCAACATTTTTAAGTGAATTTTGGCATGATGTAGTAAACCGCTTAAAATCAGGAGCCGCCATCGTAAAGTCCAAAGAATTCCAAGATTGCCAAACCTGCCTAAAAAAAGCGTCAAAAAAAATATAAAAGAAAAACAAAAAACACACAGAAGAACAGCAGAGATATGAGGGACAAAAAGGACAAAAAGGACAAAACACAGCCCCAATTTATTTTGTCCTCAATGTCCTTTGCGTCTCTTGTGTCCCTAGTGTCTCTGATATTTATACCGTAGCCGGTAAGGCGATAGGCTTCGCCCTTGAACAACCGCTTCACGTTGTTACGCTTGCGTGTCCAGCTTCAGGAATTTTAAAACAGCTTCAGTATATTGTACAAAACATTTCTCTTAGCCCCGCATGGGGCGTGATGTGCATAACCGGCGGTGTAGCGAAGCGCAACCGCCGGATCGGATTGCTACTAAAGGCGCATATTTGCTACGGCGTGCCAGGGCCGTTTTGAAATCCTCGATTCCGTCGTACCGAAAGCTAGGACGCTCAAAATTCGCATTTTGAATACACTACCTTAGTGTCCCTCATGCCCCCCCAAAATTTTTTCGTGAACTGTTACATTTCATGCAACAGCTTTGGCATTATTCAGGATAGCCTAACAAGCAGATTTCATAGTATGTAGGGCATTCTGATGTCGTTTGTCTGATCATAAATTTGTAACCAATATTTAGGCTTTCTAATCTAAGTTTTATTTCAAAAAAGTCTTTTGGCGTGTGGTAAATCGAAATGATTAAAAGTGGTTTTTGTGTTTTTATTGTTTCGATTGCTCCCTCAATAACATTGCTTTCTTCGCCTTCAACATCCAACTTTATCAAACCAACGTTTAGAGAATTTTTTTGTACGTAGTCATCAATTGACGTTACCGACACATCATATTCTTTGGCACTTTTACGGCTATGTACGGATGTTCCTCCATCACAACTGCCGTTTGAATATAGCGTTGTAGAACCACATGATTTTCCAAGTGCCAATGATACGGGTGTAATTTTCTGTATATTCTCTCCCAGCACCTGCGAATTTAGCGAAATATTTTTTTCCAATATTCGAAAGGTATCTGGATTGGGTTCAAAAACATAAACTTTTTTTACTGGTAACTCCGCAAAAATCATTGCAGTGTCACCAATCAATCCGCCACCGTCGATTACATCTTTGTTATCGATTATTTTTTGAACATCGGGCGTAAAATAATTAAGATCATATTGGTTTAAGAAAAAGGAATCTAATTCTGTTGAAACATTTTGTTTATTTGTGGCATCCGTAAAAATATATTTGTTTCTGAACGTTTTTTTCATTGCATTTGTTTTTTTTCGTTCTTCTTTGTCCAGAGGAAAAAAGTCTGGTGTATTAGCTGAATCAGAAAATTGAAAATTAGTCAATGAAAAAATTCCTTCTGTATGCAACATTATGATATGGGTGTAAAGAACTCGCGTAGCAATTTCTTTACTCAACTCATCAAGATTTCTTATAAGATCATCAAGTTTTTTCTGCAACTGAAAACAACTCTGTGATTGAAAGAAATTATTCCATAATAAATGTATCCAATCATGATGTATCTCTAAGAATGTTTTTTTACCTTCTTGCTTTTTTTGTGATAAATATTTCGACAACTCTTTTCTAAAACTCCTACTAAGCAATAAGCTGTTAACGCCTTTCATGAACAATAGTCGAAACGGGAATGTAAAAAATCTTGTAATTTTATTCAAAATTCTTTTTCTGAGATAAAATAATACTGGATGATTTTTGGTTTGTTTATACAGGTTGTATAGTTTTTTAGCAATTGACATTTTAATATGTTTAAAATTTAGTTAATAGATTTATTTTTAGTAATCATGCACGGTCATTTGAGCAACTGCAAACATTATCCATCCCGTCAGGTACAACCTAACGAGAATAACGGCAATATCCACACTATAGACAATGCGATGGCACATTAGGAAATTATATCTCTTGTGATTCATTAGTTCCTTCAAGAACAATAGAGCAAAATACCACTATTTTCTGAAGAAGTGATTCCAAAAACGGAAAACAAATTTGAACGACCGTATCATCCAATAGCGATAAATAAAATTTCGATATGGAGTCTTACGCAAATAATAAAAATATTTGGGAGCGGATTCATGATGGCATCTATTTAAAGGATACCATGGCTTTCGCCATGTCGTAAAATGCGAAATTATAACTGGGTTATGTGATAGCAATTTTCGAGGCGCGTTTATACTATCATACGTCGACCAATTAAAATGACAGTCTAGTTTCTTGATACCTCCTTCCAAAGTAAAATTGATAACATCTTGGTCAACGAGCTCTGCTCTCGACCCAAGTTTACATGAATTTTCGATAATTTTTTCGACAATATCATCTTTTCTCCATGCCGCCAAATTGATAAGCAATACACCGCAGTTTATATAAACACTGTTTTCTAAAATCCCCAACTTCTTTTTGTGATCAATATTTTTTGCACCTAAATCCTCTACACCCGCTAGATAATAGCCTTCGCCTTCAATGTCAGTTTCCCATAATTTTCCAATATCACCTTCGATCAGCAAATCACTATCAAGATAAATCGCTTTCGTTAGTGTTGGAAATAGTAGGGGAATGAAGCAGCGGTAGTATGTTTGCACAGTTAAATGGCTTTTTATTGGCACGTAAAACGTCTCAAGTTTTGTCCTGTCGATTTCTGTAAAAGTTATTTCAAAATTATCATATAATTTTTTTAACTGTCTTATTTTCTCATTTTCAAGAGAATTTTCATCATCAGTAAGAACATAGATAGCAAAGTTTCTACTGCGGTTGTTTTCAAGTAATGAAACTATTGCCACACACAGATGCTGATAATAGCCGACATTAGCTGCAAAAAAAACAGGTATTGGTTCAGACAATATTTTTGTCATTCGATATTATAAAATTTGGTTTTATGCCCAAGCTATTTTAAAATTCAGTAAAGCTGATTACGGAAGCGCAACAACGTGAAGCGGTTGTTCAAGGGCGAAGCCTACCGCCCATACCGGCTTCGGTATAATTAGTTGTCCAACAAATGATTTATTGGCGTGTAGCCGTTCACTGTTAATATTATTGTGAATGTTTACAATATTTGTAACAACTCACTTGAGGGAAGTTCTGAAAACTGCACTAATTTACGAGTTTATTTTTTGTTTTATACCGGTTTATGGTATGCATATTGACTATGGTGTAATTTTTAATTGCTTTGGTAATTTGCTAACTTCCCACAGAGCGAGTGATTTGTCTGCATCGTTACCGCCTCGTTCTGTACTATTTTCAACGATGATTTCAATTGGTTTCGGAAAACAAAAAGGCTCGATTTCTAAATTGATTGCACGCCAGTTACCCGTGCAAATATCTTTGTTTGATTTACGTGAGGTAAATGTTGTTGTCATCAGGTAACGTATTTTGCTGTGATGCAAATTGGCGAGGAATTTATCTATATTTTCGTACGATAAATGAACAAGACAATCACGGCAAAAAAGCAAATCGCCTTCAGGTAACAGAGTCTCTATTAGATTAACCACATCAAAAGTTGACGTACTATTTTCGTATTTTGATTTATTGCTACTGATAATATCAGCGACAATATCACCGCCAAAATATTTTTCAACACCAAGATCAACTGTCTTGATCCAGTTGAAATCTCCGCAAGGAATATCAATAAAACTTTTTATCGAGTATTTTTTGATGAGTTGCGGCAATTCTTGTCTTACTGTTGTGGTTTCGTGAATTGTTGAACCCGGTCCCGAACATGATTCGGTATTATTCCAAAGATTTTTCTTGTGGATATGAGAAAAAGTTTTGGTAATATCGAAGCCTTCAAAAGATGGAATTATTGAGAATTTATCTATCGGATTTGAGTTTTCGTTGATAAAATCAATCCATTTGGTTCCCTTCTTTTTGAGCATATATAAATGAAACTTTTTATTATTCAGCGCAAAATAAACCACTGGGGCAATAATGAAAAAGATCATGCCGCGAATGATCCGTAACGGTACTGTTATTGTTTTGCTTAATGATTTTAACAGGCGATATACAAAAGATTTACCTCTCTCTCTCTCTCTCTCTCTCTCTCTCTCTCTCTCTCTCTCTCTCTCTCTCTCTCTCTCTCTCTCTACAGATTTCTCACGGTAGATAGATATTAAGAATGATCCGATATTTTCCAAAACACCTTGCAAGGTTGATCTTTTGCGTTGCCATCCGTGATTCCACAGATGTATGGCGTGGGTTTCGGGTTTTATGAATTGGCGGTAATCAGGTTGTTCAATACGAAGCCGCCAAGCCCACGGATAAAAATATTCTATCGGGTACAAATCGATGTCAAAAATTTGTTGCCTTCCATATTCAGTCAGCCCGTGTTCTTTGAAGATTTTTGATGTAACTTTTTTTGTGATAATAGGCGGATGATACGGGTTGAATTTATGCAAATTGTACCAATCCAAACAAGCCTGCAAAAAAGGATGATTCGGTTTAGCACCAAATATTGCCAAATTGACATTGGTAACACTCTCAAATCCGGCAAACGCGCTATGGTACAAAAAAGAATCAAGCGGCTTCACCAACATCATGTCCGTATCCAAATAAACACCACCCTCTTTCAACAAAACATAAACACGCACATAATCCGCCACAAACGCCCACATTTTTTCTTTATAAGCCTTCGCTACAAACGGCGCAGCATCCAACGGCGAATTACTCTCGTCCCACTTGATAAATTTATAATCGACAAGATGTTTTTGCCAACTTTCCACACAGTCCAAAATCAGTTGCGACATTGGGTTGCCGCCAAACCAGCAATAATGAATAACCTTTGGAATAAGCGGCTTTTGATTGTTGTTGGCGATAACGTCAGTAGCGGGAGAATTTGTTATTTGCATTTTGTGTAATTGTAGGACTTGTTGTCATACCGAAGCTGGTAGGGCGATAGGCTTCGCCCTTGAACAACCGCTTCACGTTGTTGCGCTTGCGTGTTCAGCTTCAGGAATTTTAAAGTAGCTTCAGCATAGTTTAGGGACAAAAAGGACAAAAAGGACGAAAGGGACAAGGGAAGGGGGGAGGTGTTTTTTTGTTTTGTGATTACATTGGTTTTAGTTGTTCGATGATTTTTGTTCCCCATGGTCTTCTTTGTGTGTCGTAGATTTGTCCGCTTGGTACGTCTGTGAACTTGAAGTGCAAGACCTTGTCCGCCGAAATACTATGGTCTGCCGAAATATCATCAGGTCGCACAAATCCGCCAACATACATCACCTTGCCTTCTTCACCGATTTGAGTTTTTGTTGTTCCGTCAATGTATAAATTGCCATTGTCCAAAATGTCAACTATCTCACACGCTATCACAAACTCAATCGCTTCCGCATGCGTCAAATTTCCTTTATTTTGTGTTTTGTGATCAAGCTCGCCGCCAATCTCCGGTAACGCTTCCCCCGCCGCACTTGTCGGCATTTTGAATAATCCCTTGAACTTCGACCAATACGTCAGCCTCGCTTCCGCCTCAACTTTTTTCGTTTTTGTAAGTGTTGCGTTGTTCGTGTAGTTCCATGTTTTTTTAACGTTGATGTAAATTATATCATGCAATTGATACGCCTTTTGACGCGGTGCAGGTCTGTACAAATCAGAACCCTCCGCCATCGTAAACGGACGACCTTCACCCGCCCGCAATGTCGTTGAACCCGAAAGCGAACCCGATTGCGCCAACACAAAATTAGCGCAACAAAAATTCATACACAAACACAAAATAAATAAATTTCTAAACAAATAAGTCATTTTCTAATAAAAAAGTTATACCGCAGTCGGTACAGGTGATAGGATTGGTTATTGAATATACTCGAGCTGTTTTAAAATTCCTGAAGCTGAACACGCAAGCGCAACAATGTGAAGCGGTTGTTCGAGGGCGAAGCCTACCGCCCATACCGGCTTCGGTATAACCGATTTTATTTTATTGAAATCGGGGTTGCGTTTATTTCTACAACTTTGGGTTGGCTTATCATTGCCACAACTTCTGCCGATGATTGTTTGCGGTTGTTACGTTTTCGGTTTGTTGAATCGTTGCTCTGGTCAATTCTTGTAACGAAAATTGTATCGCCTTCGGCTCCGTCTGATTTGGCGATTCCTACCGTGCGAATTATTACACCGTTATTTTTTGCCAAAATTGTAACTACGTCGCCTTTGTGTATCCATGTTGGGCGTTTAATTTTGTCGGCGGTAATCACACTTCCTGCTCGCAAATTACCAGTAGTTTCTTTGCCGATCACATCGTTTGTGTTAATGAAATATTCGCTGCTTTTATCTTGGTTGCCGTTGTAATTTGTGCCTTCGCATTCGCCGATTTTGACATCGGATTCGTTGATAACGTATCCTTTGGGCAAATTGCGAATCACCACCACACAACACGTAACCGGAATCAAATTCGCATCAACCACAACAACTACATTTTGATTTGTATTCGAATCAACCCGTTGCAATTTGATCTGAAATTTCTGCTTCCCGACAAACGGCTCAATACCGCCGTCAATCGCATCAATTTGCCCGTTCGTTGTCAATGCCAACGTCTGCTCACGCGAGAGTGTCAATGAAACATTCCATGCCGGTTGTTGGTTAGGTACGATTGCGGCGAAACGTTGGCGAAGGTGAATACGTATCGATTCGGCAACAAGCGACTCCACATGTTTTATAAGTTCCGGCGAAATATTTTGCAATGATAAACCGGCTTGCTTTTTTGCCGCACGGTTAGGGGAGGGCGTGTTTTTTGGCGTGTTGGTGTTAGTGTTGGTAATATTTGGCGCGGTCAAATCTGCTTGTATTATTTTGTTATCTTGGTAGTTTGCAAAAACAATATTCGAATTTGCAGAATACAAATTGGTATCGGTATTTGAAATTGTAATTTTTTTTGCCCCCGTAAAATTATGCTCAAGCACATTCACTCCAAGACGCATAAGTAAATCACGAATTTCTGTTACATTTATAATTCGCGGCTCGTCCTTTTGCGGCGCAGGAAAAAGTACAACATATTTTAATCGTGTTGATTCCGCATTCGAATCGGAAATAATTTCAGAAACATCACCAAGCCTAACCAACACCCCACTAACACGCGCTTCAACATTGAACCTAATCTCCGCAGCAAACATAAAATTCACCGCAAACATAATGGCACAAAAAATACTGATTTGATTAAAAAGTTTTTTCATTATACTCAAGCTGTTTTGAAATTACCGTTTAATACTTATGACGGTTTGCAACATTTGGTCGCCTGTTTGCGTTGATTTGCTGTTTAGTTCGTAAGCGCGTTGCGAGGTAATCATGTCAATCAACTCAATAACCGGCGCAACATTTGACATTTCAAGATAACCAGCTTTGAAAGTGCCGATTCCATTTATCCCCGGATCACCCAACACCGCAACACCGGAAGATTCGGTTTCTCGATACATATTTTCCCCGACACGCAATAAACCTTCAGGATTAATGAAAGTTGCAAGTTGCACTCTGTCTAACAATTGCAATGCGTTTACGTTGCCGTCTTGCACGACGTAAACGGCACCGTCATCGGAAATTTGCACTTTCTGTACACCCGCCGGAATCGCAATTTCAGGATCAAGAGGTCGTCCCGTGTGCGCACTGCCAACAACAAGTAACCCGTTAGCATTGACACTTAAATTTCCCGCACGTGTGTAAAAATTTGCATCCGACAAAGGGTCTCTCACCCGCAAAAATCCTTCGCCCGCAATTGCAATATCAAGATCACGACCAGTCTCGGAAAGCGAACCTTCAGAAAAATTTGTCTGAACACTTGTAACACGTGTACCAACACCAATCGCAATACCAGTCGCCGCAAACTCACTACTCACATCTTGCGAACCCGGATAACGCAAATTGTCATAATACAAATCCTCAAAATTAACACGTTGCTTCTTGTACGCCGTCGTCTCAACATTCGACAAATTATGAGCTATCGTGTTCAATTTCTTCTCCATACCGAGCATTCCGGTACCAGATGAGTAAATAGTCTGAAATGGCATTTTTGATCAAAAAAATTAAAGTGAAATTATACCGAAGCCAATATAAGTAATAGGCTTCGCCCATACCGGCTCCGGTATAGCTTTAGTATGGTTAGGCGATTCGTAGTACTCGTGAAATTAGGTTTCCGGTTGCTTCGTCTTGTGCTTGGATCATTTTTACGTTTGTTTCGACGGCGCGCGAGGCGACGATCATTTCGATCATTTCTGTTGAGGGATTTGTGTTTGACATTTCGAGATGACCTTCTCTTATTCTTTGGCGTTCGTTTGGTTCGATTTCGGCGTAGAGTTGCTGGTCTTCGGGAGCGTCAATTCGGTAAACATTTTCGCCAGTTTTGACCAATTGCTTCAAATCTGCCGGTTTAACCATTGAGATTTGCTGTAACCGTCCTACTCCCACGTCTTGCAATACGTTATCGTCAGTAATCGTCCAATTTTTCGAGTTCGGATCAGCTAGGGCAACAGGTTCACCGTCAACATCAAGCAATTGAAATCTGCTCCGCCCCCACTCCGAAACAAATGCCCCGTTGCGATCAACTTGAAATGTACCCGCGCGAGTCAAGAAAATTTCGTCGTTGGACATGTCCCTCACTCTAAACCAACCTTCGCCTTGTATTGCGAGGTCAGATTTGGTTTCGGTTGGTTTGATTGTACCTTGCGAAAATTCCGTGTGTGTGCCAATAGTATGAACACCGCCGCCAATGTCAGTTATCAACCCCGTCCCAAATTCAACTTCGCCAATAGCAACCGACTCCGTATGACGCGCCATCTGCATCGCAAGTTCACGCTTAAATCCGGGTGTCTCTATGTTGGCAATATTATTCGAAATAGTCGCAAGCCTGTAATCTTGAGACATCGCACCCTCTGACGAAATGTATAAACCGTATGACATAATAAAAATTAACTGTTGAATTATACCGGCTAGGAAACACACACACACCGCAACCCGCCAAAATTCCTGAAAACGGAATGCGGCACACGTATATCGGTTATAACGATTATTTGTATTAGAAAAAATACGAAAAATAACAAAAGTTTATCGATTTGATCGTGAAATACCTCAACGCGGGAACCTTTCACATATATCTTGTTTATTGGCAATTATTAAAGAAAAAATATCACCTGCTATGCCGAAACTGGCACAACCAAAAGTGATTTATACCGTAGCCAATAGAACGATAGGCTTCACACTTGAACAATCGCTTCGCAATGCTACGCTTGCGTGTACAGCTTCGGGAATTTTAAAATAGCTTGGGCATACAGAAATTTCCTTATTTTGATTCCGATTCAATTTTTTTCGGCGCGTCTTTCCATTCTTTTGGAATATCTAGTTCAATATCCGACACAACTTCACCTTTATCGTTCCACTCTATTTGACGACCAAAAAGACGATTCTTGACTATTGTTTTATAGGTTGCCGGATAACCTGTCGAATGAAACATAACCTCCACTCCTGAACCGTCTATCCGCGCTGGTGTCAATTTACTGAATGGATTACTGGGTCCTTTCATATTACCTACAATTAAACGTGATATCTGATTCTTTGAAATTTTTATATGGTAGGAATTGTATAAACCTTTATGATGAGTATCCTGCTCAACAAAAAATTCTTCAATGCCGTCTAAACCAAGTAATATCTCGAAATTAACTTTGTCGTATTCCGATTTGGTTTTTTTGAAAAAATTTGGATAGCAAATATTGTAGATAAATTTATATGTATTCTCATGCTGTTTCGTCAATATAATGTCTATACCTTGTAGTATTCCCTTAACATCTTTATATTTCTCTTTATATTTCTCGATGTTACTTGGCAGCTTTATTTGGGGTAAATAATTTGTTTTTTTATTTTTATCAAATCTTGCCAATGATTCATTTGAGAATGTCGCGCCAATTTTCACATCAGACACCTTACTTTTTAGTGTTCCCTTTTCATCCCAGAGCAAGTATTTATTGTTCTCAAAATCATCGTCAGAACAATACATATCAGCAAATCTTCCATTTTCATAAAAGCCAACTCCCGAATGCACAAAAAGACTATCATCTTTGGGACCGAATTCGGTGTACGAACCAACAACACCATCGGACAAAAAGATGTGAACCAATCCACTACACACAACATCTTCCGATTCTGTGTCAACCGGCAAAATAAACACGTACATCGCTTCCAATTTTTTGTTGGCATATTGTAGGTTTCCGCTAATAATTAGTTTTGATTTATTCTCTTTTTCAAAAAGGGGATAAAATCTCAATCCGTTTATATCTTGTGCGGCTAAATAATCAACACAAAAATTAACACGTTTTACAATAGCATCAATATTTTTATGTTTTGGTTCATCAGGTATAACTATCTTGTGATCCGTATTTAACTTTACCGTTTCTTCAGCAAGACACTCAATTAAATTCAAAGTAAACACTGAAATCAAAAACAACATCACAACGTTTACATATTTTATTTTTTTCATTTTTTTATTATTTAATAATGGTTTGTTATTCCGTAGCCGGTAGGGCGATAGGCTTCGCCCTTGAACAACCGCTTCACGTTGTTATGCTTGCGTGTCCAGCTCCATGAATTTTAAAGTAACTTGAGTATATCACAAAAATGAAGAACAAAATTAAAAATTGTAGAAATCATACAACGTACTAAGGCGCGGGTTGTGTGAGATTTCTTTTACCTCCCATTTGAAGTAATTGTTCTGCAAAAGTGAGCGGATTCGTAGCTTTAACTTTTACTACTACAGGAAACCTACTACTCGTAGTGTTAAAATAAAATTTTCCGACTCCATCTTTGACATTGGCAATGCCAGCTGTTTGGGCAATTTCAATTGTGGCACTGGTACAATTATAATTCTTGGGATGATAGAGTTTGTTCTTATTATTGTTTAAACGCAGTATTGTGGCTAGTACGCTGGGTATATTACTGAAATTTTTGAAAGTATAACTATATTCAACATCTTTGCTGTACATATCGTTGGGTACGACGATTCCCGGCACAGATAATATTTCTCGTCCGTCAGAACTTGCAAAAATTCCTTCTATCGAAACTGGATCATTACTAGCAGGACGAAAACCTAAAGTATTATTTGCTGCTGTAGCAAATTGATGTATCAATGTGGTACGCAAATATAATGCTACATCTCCTGTAGCATTGGCACATATTCTTTGAAACCATTCTGGATTATCGACCGTAACTCTAATCCTGTCATTTGTGTCAGACATACTGCCATCAGACTGTAATCCAAAATAACCATATACAATACCACCCGATTTGTCTTTGGGGTTGAATGTGATACTCCAAAAAGCATGACCGGTGTTACCACGGCGAAGAAGCGGGTAGTGTTTCGCGTAATCTGGTGTAATATTCTAGAATTGGCATTTGTACGTAAGCAGTAAAACCAGCATCAACTACTTCAATGCTGCCACTTTCAGAGGCTTTCAACATCTTAGTAACACCATTTAACTTGTAGTAAACTTCAACCGTACATGTAACGGTATATGACCCCACAGCACCAAAGTATGCTTCAACAACCGATGCCAAATCAATAACGGGACTTTCTCCACCGCCGAATTGCTTGTAATATGTGGTTTGATTTTGTTTTGTATATGTAGCGTCCAATATTTTTTTAATTTTTGTACCTTCCGTTACTGTAATGATATATTTTGCACTCACGTTACTTGGCAATATTTCGATACGACTCATGGGAGTATCTAGGCTAACATCGAAAGCGAAAGATATATTTTCTTTAAGAACTGCAATAGGCGGATCAACTGATGGACGGCTTTTACTAACAGTGAGTCTGTATCCATCTGAAAAACCTTCGCGATGATTCACATCAGCATTGATCGTACTGTTCATCTGCAAAAGTAGAAAAGTAACCATTGCACAAACAACTAAGTATTTACTAAATTTTACCACGATTGTTCTCCTTTTTTATTTTGAAAAAAATTGTTGAAACCATCCCACTTGAACTCGGACAATTTCATACGTCCGAGTTGTGTCCTAAACAACCAACCAAAAGTCGCATAATTATCGTTACGGTAATATGTCAACTCGCTCCATTTGAACAATTGAACAGCATCAAGTATCTTTGCCATGTCAGATCGAATAAATTCTTTATCATGCACATCAATATAGTCTGGAGCAATCGGACATCCGTTTTTATTTATTACAAATTCCCGTATAATTTCCAGAAGATACTTTCTTGCCGACTGACTATACCATGTTGTATTGACACTTTCTGCATGTAACAAAATATCCATAAGATGGCATCCCCACCAAAACCTTTCATCTGGATTTTCTATAACTTCAGCCCAATTTGTTAATTCTCTTCGAGGCGGTTGAATTGATTCTGCTGTATATTGTTTCAGTTCAGAATAACCAACTTGATCAAAAAAAATACCGCTTAATATCGTGTTGAATGAATAATTTGCATCTACTTTGATCACAACATATTCGTCCTTTTGTACTTCAATATAAAAACGTTTATACGCACCTCCCCAAAAACCAACAATCCGCGTAGCTGCATGTGGTAATGTATTCAAATAGTCTTGTTCGGCATCGACTTTAGGACTTCCTAATTTGTCAAATAATTCTTTTGATAATTTACAAGTTTTAATAGTTACTAAATAGTCCCTAAATCTATTGTGATCATTGTGTCCGTCCTTATTGAAAAAATATAGTGAAACATAATATTTCCCGGGAGGTACGCGTAAAGTTCCATATAAATGCGGTCCATCAAACGCAATCGGATATGCTTCTTTGTGATCATCCCATTCAGACTGTTTTCTACCACCAAGCATAAAACATTGTAATACTCTTTGATCTTCAGATTCTACCCAGTGTACCCAACGCCTAATTTGATCGTTATGTCGATTATTCCTTCCAATCCAGCCTCTCACTCTTAACTCATGTTTATAATGCCCGCTGGCTAAATCTAAACCAGCACCAGATTGTGCGCATAAAACAGCCGAATGTTTTCCATAACGATCCAAATAGTCCCCCCGCGTCCGCCAATCGTCATTTAGAGCCAACTCCTTCTGATGTTTCAATCGACGATATGATTCTTTGAGTTTATAATACATTGTACGCAATTCCTCTGCTGTTGGCGGTTTTATTTTTGCGGGCAAATTGGGGAAATTATTTTGTGCAACGGAAAATATTTTGTCTTTATTGAATTTTGTTTTTAGCGGTTTTCGGTCAACTAATTTGAATGGATTTATTGATTTGACAATTCCGCCGCCGTAGAAACCGATCAAATAATCGCCGTTGTTAAGACATAGAATTTTTGTTACAAAATTGTCGGGATAACCCATTGTTTTGGGGTTGCCGTAAGATTTTTTGCCGGATTTTTGATCAGCAATAACCATTCCGTTTTGCCAAGTTCCGATCCAAATCGCGCCTTGCTCGTCTTCCGCTAAACAAGTCAAATGATCTTCCGGCAATAATAGACTCAAAATTTCCTTTGGTGCTTCTTTCCAATCTTTCGGCGCACCCCCGTAAAGTCCGCGAACCTTTGCCGCATAATCTTTGCCCCGCCAATATTCCAACTTCGT
>JAIRWK010000027.1 GCA_031268995.1 Planctomycetaceae bacterium | reverse complement strand
TTGAATAATTCAAGTTTGTCATGGTCATTGATCTTGATCAAACAGAATCCCTTTTTATCATTCGGGTCTGTTCCCGTTCCGCCCGAACCAGCGGTAGATTCAGCTTCGTTTTTGCTGACGAACAAATATTTATCTTTGTTTTCTGTCATTTACACTCAAGTTACTTTAAAATTCCTGAAGCTGGACACCGTAACGCGACAGCACTAAGCGGTTGTCCAAGGGCGAAGCCTAGCACCCATACCGGCTGGCGGTATCCTAATCCTTTTTGTTACCAATTTGTATTATTTGTTCTTTGATGAAGCGTTGATCAACTGAACGAAGGTCTTCGATTACCATTGTTGTTTGTTTACCGTCTTCTTTTTCCATCGTTACGCTTTTACTATCGGAAGAAATAAATTTTGCCTTCGCCTTGAACAAACCATCTTTCGAATGCCAGTTACGATAAGCCGATGGAGGAGGTGCTTCCTTCTCCGCTTTCCTAACAGCATCAAGAATCTCTTTGGCAAATACCTCGTCTAATTTACTGTCTTTCAATAACGTTTCGAGTTCAGATGCGGCAAATGGTCGAAGTGAATAGGAATCAACAATGTATTTTTTTACAATATCTTTGTTTGTACGAACAACATTTTTCGCCTGCTTTTGGACAGTCGCTTTTTCCGATAGGGCTTCACGTTTTGCCAAATACTCAGTGTACTCTTTTTTTACTATAGGATCTTCAATACCTTCAGAGGACTGACCCGAAATAAAAATACCTTTGAAGGAAGTAGATGGTGTATATTCCATTAAAAATTTTTTAGGGACGTTATGCTCCCAATCATGTTCAATGCTATTGAAAACACTTTGCCAAAGTTCGAGTAATTTTGAAACACGAATTTTGCGATTAGTCAAAATTTCCGATGAGGCATCGTCCGGATCAAAATTCATGTAGTATGCAATAGTTTGCATTTGGTCACCTTTTCCGTAATTACTTTTGGTTTTTTTTGTAATAATCTTTTCGCTCAATTCTTCAATCAATTCAGACCATTTATAAATTCGTTTACCTGTGGCGGAATGACTAGCGTTGAAAAAAAGTTTATTGCCAATTCGCCACATTACTGACACATACATATCGGGATGATTTTCGTACATTTTTTCGAGCCGTTCAATTTCCCGATTTACAGCACCCAAACCGGCATCAGGATTCAAAATGGTTGCAATTGTTCTTTCTTCTTGAGCGTGCCTTACTTCATTGCTCAAAAGCTCTTGTCCCAAAATGTGATTGGCAGAAAAAACGAATACCGCAACTGCAAAAATTGAAATTAATATTTTCATAACTATAATTTTAATGTTAATGTTAGAGGTTAAATTAAAAGGTAGTGCTTTGTTATATTTTAGTTTTGGGGTGACACGAATTTTCGAGTATGTATTTTATGCACCTATATCTGACCAGCCTCCTCAAGTTTTAACGATAACGAAACACTAGGGACTCGTATGTTGTACGGAATTTCCCGCTTTTGATACTGTGACTCCCTTTTTCCCATCAAGCACAATTTTCCCGATAGTAATTGCAAATGGCCGGTTTATGTTTGTATTACAGTGATACTCACAAGGAATGTTCCACGTACATGTTCCTGCTGCAATATTGACATTTTCTGTAGCAAATGAACAGAAATCGTATGGTGGTTGTTGTCCTTTATTAGGACCTTCTACTCTACAACCTTGTGCTATGTTTCCCGTCGATACGCCTACCTTCCACCTCGGATGTACATTCCCTGTCCAAAACAATAAGCTACCGGTCCCAGTTCCTTCGCAAGTACCTTCTCCTACATCAATCTCGTGGAAAGAAACATCTGTTGGGTTTAAATAACTAGCCACACGCATTCCTACCGAGCAATAACCGGATACGTACAATTTTCTGTCTGGATTAGTTACTGGCACCGTCCAACCATTGTGTAGATCAACAGGAATAATTTTCTCTTGTCTAACGCCAGTTGGAGCGACGATAGTAACTCCCAAAGTTTCCGTTGTAGCTGTCTTGCCATTGACTTTTGCCGTAACTGTGATCGTTCCAGAACCGCTGAAATTTCCCGCTGTAACACTTGTACCGGAAACAGTGATGTTTCCGGTTCCGCTTGTCGACTCAATTGTTGTAGTGCCGCCGACAGGATCGATAGCTTCAACAGTAATTGTTGCTCCCTCGCCTACGCCCATTCTTGTCTTGCTACGACCTGCAAAATCGTCGTCAAATACTAATACGATTTTGAATTTTCCATTGGTTACTTTAAGTTTGGCAGAACCGCGTCCTGTTGATTCGATGTAGCGTATATGTGCTCCTGTAGTTTTGTTTTTGATTTGTATTCGAACTTTCAAATAAATTCGCAATATGTATTCACCCAAATTATTACTGATAGTACTAATTGTTCTCGTATTGGAAGCACTCCAAGTAGTTTCTGCTGCACTCGGACTAATTGTTGCGTCAGCGGTTATATTACCTCCTCCATACTGCCATTCTACAGTTCCTGCTTCCTCTTCGGTATTGAGTGAGGGGGTACCATTGTATGAGCCTGAGACAGTGTATTGAGCTGTTACTCCAGGTTTGACTACTTCGTATGTTGACGTTACTTGCACTACAACTGATACGTCGGCAAATGTAACGCTTCCATAAAAAAGTAGAAAAGCAATGGCTATACTTCGTAAAAAATAATTCATAAAAAATTCTCCTTTGTTAAGACACGTTATCGCGGACAGTTTTTAAAAACTTCAGGAACACCTTTTTTTTGATCTTCGATTGATTGTCGCAATGAAGGTGTTACTTCTAACAATTCTTCAAATCCTCGTTTCATTGTTTCTTGATACTCTTTTCGTTGCCTTTCGTCCCATTGATTGAGTTGCCATTTCAACGAATCGGACATTTGTAATATCTCGTCTGATGTTCCACTCAACGCTGCCGCAGCCTGATAAACAGCAATACGAGCTTTTCGTTCTCTCTCTACTCCATTCTGCTTTGCGTAAACATTATCTAATGCATTCCACACTAATGCAAGTTGTCGTCCCTCCGCAGTTGAAAAACTCTCAGGGACAGGCGGTGCATTGTACGGGATTTCAGCTAAACATGGAATCCCGTACCGTTCCTCGTTGAGTGGTTTACCGACGAGGCGGTCAAGCGTTACCGCAGAAATAATCGTATTGAAACTATAATTTCTGTCGATTTTGACAAAATAATTATTTGGTCCTGTAACAACAAATTGTTTATGGACACCGCCCCAAAAATCCTTTACACGACTCTTTTCAAGCGGCTTTATTTGAGAAACTTTTGTTTCTGCATCAATTGACAATTTTTTCCAATCATCAAATTTTGCCCACTTATGTGATGTTGGATAAAATTCGATCATATAGTCTCGTAAACGATTATTCCCTCCATGTCCGTCCTTGTTAAAAAAATACATACCAACACGAAAAACGCCTTTATGTTTAATTTCCAACAAGTACCATAAATCGGGACCATCTTTTGATAATGGATATGCTTCACCGTGATCGTCCCATTCCGATTGACGGCGATAACCGTTAAATGGATTCCATAGAGTACGCGGATTATCGGTTTTTAACCAATGAACCCAACGCCGCGCAACATCATTTTGCCTACGATTAGGACCGATAAAATCGTTTACCGTATATGTTAAATCAGAAAAGTAAATAGGATGATTCAATGGAGCTACCGCACCACACATAACAGCCCAATGTCTAAATGCTCGTCCCATCCAATCGCCTTGTGTTTTCCAATCTTCGCCGTAATATTCGGCAGAAACTTTGGGCAACGGCGTTTTCAATCTTTCAAGTTTTGTCTGCATCAATTTTAGTTCGTCAATTGTTGGCGGTTTTATTTTTGAGGGCAAATTGGGGAAATCTTTGTACGCAACGGAAAATATTTTGTTTTTATTGAATCTGGTTTTTAGTGGTTTGCGGTCAACTAATTTGAATGGCTTTATTGATTTGGCAATTCCGCCGCCGTAGAAACCGATCAAATAATCGCCACCGTTGAGACATAGAATTTTTGTTACAAAATTGTCGGGATAATTCATTGCTTTGGGGTTGCCGTAAGAATTTTTGCCGGATTTTTGATCGGCAACAACCATTCCGTTTTGCCAAGTTCCGATCCAAATCGCGCCTTGCTCGTCTTCCGCTAAACAAGTCAAATGATCCTCCGGCAATAATAGACTCAAAATTTCCTTTGGTGCTTCTTTCCAATCTTTCGGCGCACCCCCGTAAAGTCCGCGAACCTTTGCCGCATAATCTTTGCCCCGCCAATATTCCAACTTCGT
>JAIRWK010000430.1 GCA_031268995.1 Planctomycetaceae bacterium | reverse complement strand
TACACATCAAAAAGGATTTTTTGTGTAAAAATGCCCTAAAAACGGCTGAAAATGGTTGGGTTTAGGTTAAATGGAAAAACTAGGGCAAGGCTGGATTTAGGCTCTGCGTAACATGAGTTTTAAAAAAATTTACTCCTGCGGAAATTCCAATGATGGGATTTTGTCTGCTTCGTCGGGGGATTTGTTATCGGTGTTGTTATTGATTGGTTCGGTTGTTTCGATGACGGGCGGCGCGGTTGTGTTGTTTGAATTTTTTTGCCCGTTGTTGCCGAGATCATTCTTGTTACTCTTGCCCGAATCAACATCAACCGGAACATCTTCAACTTTAACAATCCGCTCATTCGTCCACACAATATTCGGCTCAACCGGAACACGATTTACAACAACACGCTGCCTTTCCACCGTGTAAGTATACGGGACAATCCTTTCAACCGTAATCGGTTTACGCACAACACGTTTCACCGGTACTATTTTCGCAACTTGAATAGTATATGGTTCAACCCGCTCTTCCGTTACGGTTTTGTACGTCGTTACCGGAACTTTTTCAATCTTTTCCTCCGTAACAAACCTACGAACAGTTACCGGCGTTTTTTGCTCAACACGTTTTGTAACAGGTTTGTAAGTCGTGTAAGGAATCTTGCGGACAACTACTTCCTCAATAGTTTTTGGAATTTGTACTTCTTGTTTTTTGACAACTTGCTCTTCTCTGAAAACAGTGCGAGTAACCGGCACTTGTTCATATTGTTGTTCTTGAATTGCTGTTGTAACCGGCACGGTTTCTGCTACGTAATTTGGTTGATAAACTCTTTCCGCACGATACCGCGCATCAGTGTGCATTGGCGTAAAATAAAGTCCGGGTAAACGCCAACGTGTTGTACCTGCTGTTTCGTCGTAGTAACTACCGCCGCGCTGCCAGGCTAACCGCGTGTAAGTTTTGCCCGGAATCTCAACTTGCTGCGTAACATATTGACCGCGATCAACCGTCCGCGTTTGATAAGTAGTTACAGGTTTATTGACCGTGTAAGCCCGCGTTTCGTAAGTGGTTTCTTGCACGGGAACACGATGCGACTCAACTACTTCACGCACCTCCGTTTCATAAACCTGCTTCGGCACAACATAACGCTCCTCACGCTCGCCCTTCTCCTCAACATAACTCGTAACATCATAACTCGTATCACGCATCTGCGTCTCCTCAACAAAGCGATTAACCGGAACTTTGCGATCAAAATAACTCGTCTCCGGTACCTCACGGGCAATCGTAAAACGCCGCTCACGTTTTTGTTGTTCCCATTGTGTTTCGTAAGATGTAACCTCTTCGTCAATATATTGCGTTTCCACTACCTTTTTGTACGCGGTATGAACAACAGGTTCTTTTACCGTTGTTGACACGAGATTGTAATTTTTCCCGCCGTAAACAACAGACTTGCAACACTGCGCCGCAACCGAAAAATCGGTAAAGCAAAAAAACGTCGAATTTACCAATCCCACAACCACGAAACTTTTCCACATTCGTGTTTTCATTTGAAACCTCTTTAGGCTTATTTGTTTTCTATACCGTAGCCGGTAAGGCGATAGGCTTCGCCCCTGAACAACCGCTTCACGTTGTTGCGTTTGCGTGTTCAGCTTTAGGAATTTTAAAGTAGCTTCAGTATATCATTCATCAAAAGATCGTTGTACAGTATTACGATCAACTTACGTTTTGTTTAATCATTTTCGCAAGAATTGGACAAAAAGCAAATCCTCACTCCAATAATCAGCACGACCGCTATTGTAGAAAATTCCTGCAAAAATAAAACTACCCTAAAGCCTAATTTCAAATATTTCAGATATTTTTCTTGGCACTACCGGTATAATCATTACAATCAATACCAAAATCTGGTGTTTTTAAAGGGACAGGGACGAAAAGGACATGAGGGACGAAGTAAAATCATCGTGGGAAGTTTTCTAAAATCTCAATTATTACGCGAAACGATTTTGTCTTCAATGTCCCTTTTATACTCAAGCTGTTTTAAAATTCATGGTGTTGATTACGGAAGCGCAACAACGTGAAGCGGTTGTTCAAGGGCGAAGCCTATCGCCCTACCGGCTACGGTATATCTATAATCCTTTCTGCGTAAATCCCAAAATATCTGCGTCATCTGCGTGCTTACAAAAACCGCGATCATTTTGATTGTTCGAGGATGTTACGGATTACGGTTTGCATGATTCCGCCGTTTAGGTAGTATTGCAATTCGACGGGCGTATCGATTCTGACTTTTACTTGAAATTTTGTTTCGCTGAAAATGTTTTTTGAAATTTCTTTTTCCGCAATTATTGTAATCATGCTTCCTGCTTTGAAATTTTTGTCTATTTCTGGGATTGTAAATTCTTCCTCGCCGGTCAAATTCAATGATTGTCTGGTTACGTTTGGCGGAAATTCCAAAGGCAACACTCCCATTCCAATTAAATTGCCGCGATGAATCCGCTCAAAACTTGACGCAATCACCGCCCGAACTCCAAGCAATAACGTACCTTTCGCCGCCCAATCCCGACTGCTGCCGGTTCCGTATTCGTTGCCTGCCAGAATTATAAGCGGTGTTTTTTGTTCTTTGTATTTCATCGCCGCGTCGTAAACCGTCACCAATTCGCCGCTCGGAAAATAACGAGTTACCCCACCCTCAACTCCACCCGCAAGCAAATTTTGTAATCGAATATTTGCGAACGTGCCGCGTACCATTATTTTATCATTGCCGCGACGCGACCCGTAACTGTTGAAATCAGATACGCCAACTCCGGCATTGCGTAAAAATATTCCTGCCGGCGAATCCGTTTTGATTGAACCGGCGGGCGAAATGTGATCCGTCGTTACAGAATCACCAAGCAAAACAAGCACCCGCGCACGAAATACCTCCGCCGAAAATTCAGAACACGTCAACCTCATACCAAAAAGAAATGGAGGCTCCTGAATATACGTCGAAGAGGTATCCCACTTGAACAAAATAGAACGTTTTTTGGCAACAGCTGATAAATCTTTTGTTTGATTTTGTTGGGCAATATCTGAAATCGGATTTGAGTTTGGACTTGAGCTTTTACACGAATTTGTGCAGGTCTGCGCAATTTTTTTGTCCGGCAAAAATAAATCAGAATTGGTTTGAAGATCACCGTCGGCAATCGTGTTCCAATATTTATTCGACGTGAAAATATTTTTGTAACGATAATTGTAAATTTCGGGCGTAATTGATTCGCGTACCGTTTGGGCAATTATTTTGTCATCAGGAAAAATATCCCGCAAAAAAACAGGTTCACCGTTTTTGCCCGTTCCTATCGGTTCGCGTTCAAAATCAATATTCATGTTGCCGGCTAGCGCGTATGCAACAACCAACGGCGGCGAAGCGAGATAATTTGCTTTCACTAACGGGTTGATTCTTCCTTCAAAATTACGGTTGCCACTCAACACCGCCGCCGCAACAATTCCATTGTCCAATATCGCCTTCTCAACTTCAGGCAAAAGCCTGCCGCTGTTGCCTATACAACTCATACACCCATAACCGACAACATGAAATCCAAGCCCTTCAAACGCTTCATACAAATTCGCCGCCACAAGATAATCCATCACAACACGCGAACCGGGCGCAAGACTTGTTTTCACGAATTTTTGTACATTAAGTCCGCGTGCAATCGCGTTTTTAGCAAGCAAACCGGCAGCGATCATAAGTTGCGGGTTGCTTGTGTTCGTGCAACTCGTAATCGACGCAATCACAACCGAACCATGCCGTATTTCGCCAACTTCAGTTAAAGCCGTTTTTTGCAACTCGGACTCGGCAATTCCAAAACCACGATCTTTGACTTGCGCCGACAACGTATCACGAAATTTTGATTTCATTGCCGAAACCGAAACACGATCTTGCGGTCGTTTGGGTCCCGCAAGCGACGGCTCAACCAAACCCAAATCAAACGACAAAACCTTCGTATAATCAGGAACCGCTTGCGCCGAATCGCGATAAAGAAGTTGCGATTTGCAATACGCTTGCACAACCTCAACTTGCTCCGCCGACCTGCCCGTTGCCCGCAAATAATCAATCGTTTGACTATCCACCGGAAAGAAACCCATCGTCGCGCCATACTCCGGTGCCATGTTCGCAATCAACGCGCGGTCTGTTACCGGCATCGAATCCACGCCATCGCCAAAATACTCAATAAACTTGCCGACAACTCCCTCAAGCCGCAAAAATTCCGTCAACGTCAAAACAACATCAGTCGCCGTTACTCCACGCCGTAACTTGCCCCGTAACTCAAGACCTATGACTTGCGGTAAAAGCATATAATACGGCTGACCAAGCATAACCGCCTCCGCCTCAATCCCGCCAACACCCCAGCCCAAAACCCCAAGACCATTTATCATCACCGTATGAGAATCCGTACCCAAAACCGAATCAGGATAAAGAATTCCGGCAAAACGATCTTTGATCATTTTGATTTTGAGATCGTTGAGGTTATCTGAATTGGCGGCGGCTGAATTATTGTACAAAAAATCAGAAAAATCCATACGCAAATGAACAACATCCGCAAGATACTCAAGATTGACTTGATGAATTATCCCAACCGACGGCGGAATGACTCGGAAATTGCTAAACGAATTTTGCGCCCAATTCAAAAACGAATACCGCTCTTTGTTTCGGGCAAATTCTATTTCAAGATTTTTGGTCAAAGCATCACGCGAACCGTAATAGTCCGTCTGTATTGAATGATCAATAACCAAATCAACCGGCACAAGCGGATTGATCAACTTCGGATCACCACCAAGCACCCGCATCGCAGAACGCATCGCAGCCAAATCAACCACAGCAGGAACGCCCGTAAAATCTTGCAACAAAACACGCGCCGGCTTGAACGGAATCTCAAACGAATCCAATAAACCACCGCCCCAAGAAGCAATATTATTGACATCTTTTTCCGTTATCAGTTGCCCATCACAATTACGCAACACCGACTCAAACAACACCCGAATCGAATACGGAACCCGCGACAAACCAACGCCAACACGCCGCAACGAACAATAACCATACTCCTTGCCGCCCACAGACAACACATCCAATTTATCAAACATGGAAAAATTATAATCTAAAAATTTACATAACCGTTCACAGGCAGTACAAACCACAATGAACAAAACCAAATTATTTTTTTAATTGATAACCCAGACGATGTTATTTGTCAATCGGGGAAATGTGAAAATGAACATTTCGTTTTTTTTGAGGAAGGACTTTTTCCAATATTTTTTAGGGATACATCAGCACGCAGACAACGCAAATTTGTAAGAGATATTCGCAAGATTAGAAGATAAAATCTGATCCGCGATTATCCTTAAAGAATCTGCGCCATTTGCGTGCTGATTTTTAAAAGTATTATTGAAGCAGTTTTTGGAAGTTCCACGAAGCCTATCGCTATGTTGGTTTCTGTTAGAAAATTACTCTTGACCTGTTTTTGTGAAATTGTTAACATCCGCGAAATGTGCTGTGTTGCAAGTGTTCGCCGCAGCTTATGGAAGTATAAAATAACCCAAACCAAAAAACAAAAAAATTATGTCAACCACAATCCCAAATGTCCAAAGTTTCCTAAACATAATTGCCACACAACGCGATAACCTCCACCCAAAACAAGAAAATAACACCCCAAAAATAAACACCAACACAACAAACTCAATCGATACCTTAACCCTCTCGCCAACATTGAACACCTTGCAACAATTCCTCTCAATGAACGACACAAATAACGATAACAGCCAAGATGAATTAAATATGTCAAGCCTTGAACAACTTAAACAACAAGGCGATATTTTGGCGAATATGTTGCAGATGAAACTCAAAGGTTTCGAATCCGATTTGCTTGCGTCGATGAAAAAAACCGGAATAGAACAAGTTGCACCGATGGATATTAAAAACGATACCGACGGACTAAATATCGTCAACGATGTACCAAATAAACAAATACTCCAAAACTTGTTGCAAAATACCGGAAAATTCAAAGAACAATTCCAAGAAATCGCACGCCTCTCAACATTGATCAACACCGTTCAACAACTCGGTAACAATAATAACACCTTGTCAGAAGCCAGCGCAAAATACGCACAATTCTCAAAACAAAACACAAACAACATAGATAACCCGCGAAGAAACGAATCAGACTTCACTCTCCGCGTTTTAGAATCAAATATGTCGTCAATGTTTTAAAAAGAGGGAATTTCTAAAAATTATTTTTATTCGAATTCGGTCGATTTCTATACCGTAGCCAGTATGGGCGGTAGGCTTCGCCCATGCCGGCTTCGGTATACCTCATTAAACAGGTTTTGTACGGACGTGAAATAATCAACGAGGTAATGAGGTTGGTGTGGGGGAATTCATGGCTACTGAGGTTGTTTTGTTAAAAAAATGTAACTATTCAGTCGTTCATCATAAAATGATTTTGTATTCCTTATGATCAATGTCCCGTAGGGACAAACTATTGGTAGAAAACAAGGGGTAAAATAATCTCCGTCCTGTTAGGGACGGGCTATTGGTCTTGTTACCGATTTATTTTTTGACCAAGAGTTCGTCCCTACGGGACGATCCCTTGGTTTCGTCATATTTTCTACCAATAGTCCGTCCCTAA
>JAIRWK010000154.1 GCA_031268995.1 Planctomycetaceae bacterium | reverse complement strand
GGGCGAAAATACATATCAAAACAGGACTTTTTGTGTAAAAATGCCCTGAAAACGGTTGGGTTTAGGTTAAATGGGGAAACTAGATCAAGACTGGATTTGGACTCTGCGTAACATGAGTTATTAACTATCGCATATTGAGGATTGACTAAATGATGGCAAAGGGGCCAATTTTTAAAGGAGGCTTTTTTGAACATTGAATTTTTAAATTCGATTCCTTTTATTTCAAGATTATCCAATTTTTTGAGAATATTGAAAGGTACCACAAGACGGACACTTGTATTATCTCCATCTACCTTGAGTTCGTCAGTAAAATAAGGAACCTCAACATAGAAATATCTCGACTTGATTTTTGCTGTTTCCGTCTTAATATCATTCTTAATGCCCTCGCGGTCAAATTCATCCGCTTTATCATCTTTTTGCTTGAGTTCAGGTGTTCCAAAACGGAGTAAATCAACGGTGTCTTTAAAACCGCTTTTCTTGATGAAATCATTTAGCAACTCCACTGATTTATTTAATTGTTCGTCTGCTTGAGTTACGTAATTGAAATAATCACAACAAAAAACAAATTCGAACAGTACGAGTAATAAAAAAAGTAAGTATTTTTTCATTGGGTAATCTCCAAAAAAATTAAAGTTTTAAGGTTGTTTCTAAAACATACGAGACTGGTATTTTCAATCAATTTGCAGACTAAGAATTTGTCTTTGCACGCAATAGAAAAGTTTTCCAGCCCCGTTACAATGTACATCAAAATTCGTAATTTTCACGTTTAGTTTTTTTGCAAAACCTCGCAAATTACAGTTTGAAAAATTTTTGTGGTCGTGAAAAGAGCGTGAATGATTTTCACGTTTCGGCATCCGATCGGGCATCAATCTCATCGAAATCGTTAAGTATTTCGGTTTTGAAGCGGTAGTTTTTCCTTGCGGTTTGAATGTGTTTTCAGTACGCTTTCCATTGTTTCGATTGCCGGACGGCTTCAGGGGTACAACCTTCCCCGATCATTTGCGCAAACTGTTTTGCCGTCCATTTAACTTCGGGATATTTTGCCAGTATAATACCGACGTTTTCGTTGACGGTTGCCGGACGGCGGGAGGATCGGCTGGTATCCAACCGTTTGAGCATTTCGCAGATCACATCCATTTTTTCTAAGACCGCAACGTTCTGCAATTCCTGTTTTTCGGCAATTTGAATAAGAAGGTTTTGCAAGGAGGGTAAGTATTTCGATGACATTATCGCAACAAAAAATGCGTGGTTTCATTTGCCGTCTCGCTAAAATAATCATTGAGCCGGAACGATTTCTACTACCAAACGAAAACCGAAACACTAATCAGAATTGACAAGTAAGAATTACCGTCAAAAAAGACGGGAACGCCATGTCACCTCAAACGAGTTACTACTCCGCACTACCAGAGAACCGCACAAAATGAACGGCAGCATATATCAGTAGATACAACTACTGATACACCGGAACCCGCAAGTCTCACACACGACGTTCCCTTTCGGGAACGCATGTTTGTGAGATTCTTCTCAATACCCTCAACCGGTAAACCGGATAGTGCTTGAGGGCATAAAGGTGAAACCTGCAAACAATTCAAACTAAAATTCGGAACGGACGACGATTTTATATCATTCAGAGTAATTGTACATAATGGAATGGAAAATTTTTTTTGTTTTTTTATTTTCTACCAACATTTCGTCCCATATCGGGACGGGGAGAATACGTCTGGTTATAACCGATGCGTAACATGAGTTACTAAACTTTCTTGCTTTTCGTTTTTTTCGTGCCTTTCGTGTTTAAAATTCCCCTTCTGCCTGTGCTGATCAATTGAGGGGTCTGCTGATTGGTTTTGCCATGTTTAGGTTGAATTCTTTTCGTAAGACGATTACATAGTATTTTTGTTTTAGGTTTTCAAAAAATTCTGTTTGTTTTTTTTGTAGTTTTTCGCGTTTGATTTTTTTTCTGATGTTTGCTTGTGCGTCAATGAACGGTTCGATTTTTTCTCTTTCGTGATCCGTTACCAAAACGACATGAAACCCGTTTTCGGCTTCAATTATTTCGCTTATTTGTTTTGTGGGCATGGTGAATATTTTATTTTCGAGTATTTTTGACGAGATGTCGCCTTTTTTTGTCCAGTTGCGCACACCGCCCTCAGGTGCCGTCAACCCGTCCGAGTTTAACTTTGCCAGTCCCTCAAAATCCACGCCTCGTCGTACTTCGTTGACGAACCAACTCATTTTATCCCATGCTTCTTGTTTCGTTTTGAATTTTGAGTAGAGGACAACCATTTCTTTCCATCGTACTTGTTCTTTGGTCGTGAATTGGTTTATATTTTGGCTGTAATATTCTTTCAATTCATCGTAAGTCGATTCCGCTTCGGATTCGGGAATTGACCGCGCAATCCACATCTGAATAATTTTATTTCGCGTCGAAAGCATTCGCTCACGCTCAATCGAACTACCAAGTTTTTCTTCAAGAAATCGCTTCAACTCCGAAACACTGCCAACCTCAAATTCCTTGAGCATCGTCGGCAATTCCTTCCGATCAAATTCCTCATTCAAACGCTTCTCGTAGGCTAATTTTTGCTCACTCGGCATCGCAAACAGAAAATCATTGTAAACCAAAGCTCCCTCAATCTGCATCTTCAACACTTCTTGATAATTCACCTCAATACATTTCGCCAACATCTGATCTTTTTCCTCTTGTGTAACTTCGTTGCGTTGTTCGGGAGTCAACTGATTCAGATTTTCACGCAACATCCGATGGCCAAACCTTCGCAGTTGCGGCAAAATATCACACATCAATATCACCTCACAACCAACCCTCGCAACCGTCTCCGTCCCAATACAAGGCACCTCCTCCGCAATCACCGACGGATTTATCTCTAACTCCGAACCGTTGCGTGAATCGGTTGCCAACTGATTGGAAGTTTCGGGCAACGATAACGTTCCGGCTTGTGCGGTTGGGGGTAACGGCGGCACGGGCATCGGTGTTGTCGGCGGAATTGGTGTCTGCGGTATCAATGGTTGCGTTGAGGGAAATGCGGTTGCGTCGGGCGTGGAGACGAATGAATTTGCATCAGGAAAAATTGAATTAGTATCAATCGGCGGAACTTCGCCAACATTTTTTGAATCATTGCCCAACATTACATTGTCCGCCGAATTAACAACCCCATTATTCACGCTGTTCGGATCTAAAACGCTCACATTACGTGATGAAAACAAATCTCCAACCGGCGGATTCACGTTTGAAGTCAAAGCATTCGGCGTTGCGAGATCATTGGGCGCAAGACTTGGCGAAGATAAATTTGTTACACCTGCCGCGTCAACAAACGGATCACTCCATTGATCTAATCCGCTCGTGTCGGTTACGATGTTATCGCGAAGAGTGTTTGACGGTTGTTTGTTGTTATTGGTTTCGGGTAAGTACGGATTGTTTGTGATATTTTTTTCGGTAGTTGCCGTAATCGCAACAGGTAACGGCATATTTTCTTGCAACGGAAACACTTCGGCGGGCGGCAAATTTGGCGTGTTGGTTAGGTGCGAAGCGGGATTGGATGCGAAGATTGGCGGAGCGGTGTTGTCGGGCAAATTTGGAAATGAAGTTACGGGCAACGCATCCGCATTGGCGGGCAATACCGGCGAAGCGTTCAAAGATTCAGAAGGCAACGGATTATGATTTGGCGTGATTGGATTTGAATATGCGTTTGTTGAGGGAAATAAATCTGTTGGAGTGGTAGATGAGAGGGGCGGGGCGGTATTTTGTGTTGGCGAAAATGCGGGAGTAGATGATGTTAAGTTGGGAAAAATCGCGTCGGCGTGGTTTGGGTGCGCAGCGGTTTCGTCTGATCTCAAAAATTGAGACAACATATCATCGCCGGAATTACCGGAGCTATTTGTATCGGGTTTATCGATTTCATCGTTGACGAAACCGAGCAAGGCTGCTCCTTGTTGAACGATTTGCGGGTTACTCACAACGGCGGTAACCGTTCCGAGAGAAGCCAAAATTGCAACTGTATAAAATACGCTTCGCACTGTCATTTTGTTTTATTGTAAAATAACGTGATCAATATGCCGAAACTGGTATGGGCGGCAGGCTTCGCCCATGAACAACCGCTTCACGTTGTTACGTTTGCGAGTTCAGCTCCATGAATTTTAAAGTAGCTTGAGTATAAATATTATACCGATGCCGGTATGGTCGGTAGGCTGTGGTATTTCCAATCCGATTGACGAATTTGTGCAAAATACACTAAAGCTATCGCGAATAATAGAAATTTTCCCAATTCAATGCAAGATCGATTTTAAAGATTTTTATATCTGCTCGCCCAACTAGAATATTTTTCTTTAAAATATACTCAATCTGTTTTGAAATTCCCGAAGCGGAACAACGTGAAGCGATTGTTTAAGGGAGATGCCTAATATACTATCTCTTATCGGTTTGGTCGGTGATTTTTTTGAAGGTTCCTCTTTTTAGAAATTCTGAGGAATATTCGAATATTACTTCCATTTGCAATAGATCGTCGTGTTCCATGTAAAATAAAACCCATTCGGTTGCGCCGGCTAATTTGGTTCCTTCCACGCTCACAACTCCATCATCATCGCCCTTGATCAACCTTGAAAAACCCTTGTCATCTCCACGCCCGCCGGCAATAATTGCAAACTCACACTTCGGTATCCCTAGACTTTTGCTTGTCTCCGCCCAACGTACCCCAAGCTCATCACCAGTCGTCCCCGTCAATACCCGCACAACCTTGCTGTTGCCAATCAACTTCACCGCTAACTCCGAACCATGATTCGGCGGACCAAGCATGACAAAACGACCAATCCTAACATCAGGCGTAAACTTATCCCGCACCAAAAGCGGATCAACCGCCGCAACCCACTTGTCATCCAAAACACCACTCAAATAACGCCGCACAACTATACTGCCCAAACTGTGCGCAATAAAATCAATCCGACGAACATTGCCCGATAAATTACGAACCACATTGTCCAACATTCGAGAATGCTCAATAATCGATTGAGATGTTGACGGGTAAGTAAAATTGATAACATGGTCATAAATTTTCTGATCCCTAAACCACTCCGCAAGTTTTTTTGTCCGATGACCACTCGAACCAAAACCATGAACAATTATCAAAACATTGCCCGACATCGGTTGCAACTTGTCCTCCGCACATAACTCGTCAAGCCGTAATTTACATTCGTCAAACGTACCCCACGCATGTTGAACAGCATTGCCGTCAAGAAGACGATAGCTGTCAAATTTAATATTTTTCTGAATATGCCAATCACGAAAAAAAAGAACATCCCCCCAAAACAAATAGCCGCCGCTAGTCCTAATCGGCATCTTGCCGTCAAAACGCCGCGCTGTCTTGTTGTCGGTTTGAGCACAAAGCAGTTGCCCGCCGAAAAAAATTAAAATTAAAAATACTAAACGAAACATATTTTATACCTCGCGATATTTGATAACTATTTTTTATTATACCGTAGCCGGTAGGGCGACAGGCTTCTCCCTTGAGCAACCGCTTCACGTTGTTGTGCTTGCGTGTTCAGCCTCAGGAAATTTAAAACAGCTTGAGTATAAACTATCTTGTGAACGGTACGTTTGTTTTTATTCTACTGTTACGCTTTTTGCGAGGTTACGCGGTTTGTCCACATCACAACCGCGCACGACCGCGATGTGATACGCAAGAAGTTGAAGCGGAATATTGTAAACGATTGGTTGCAGAAACTCTGATATTTTTGGTAACTCAATGTAATCGTCGGCAATTTCTTTTGTTTTCTTGTCGCCTTGCGTAATTATCGCAATCACAGGTCCTCCGCGTGCTTTTATTTCTTGCATGTTCGACAACGTTTTGTCATGAACATAACATTCAGGCGCAATAAACACGCTTGGCGTATTGGCATCGATCAACGCAATAGGTCCATGTTTCATTTCGCCGGCAGGATAGCCTTCGGCGTGAATGTAACTTATCTCTTTGAGTTTAAGCGCGCCCTCAAGCGCTGCCGGAAAATTGTAATGACGGGCAAGGAATAAAAAATCTTCACAATGCGCATACTTATTCGCAATCTCTTTAATCCGATCATTCATCTGCAACGCAACCGTGATCAAATTTGGCAAACTGTTTATTTGGTCTATTAACTTGCGGCCAAACTCAAAATCAATATGCCGCAACCGCCCAAAATATAACGCCAACATCGCAAAAACCGTACATTGCGACGTAAACGTTTTCGTCGACGCAACCCCGATTTCTTGTCCCGCGTGAAGATAAATACCGCCGTCGGATTCGCGTGAAATTGAGCTGCCTACGACATTGCAGATTGACATTGTCGGAAACCCTCGCCGTTTCATTTCACGTAACGCCGCAACCGTGTCCGCCGTCTCGCCGCTTTGAGTTACCGCGAACAAAAGCGTATTTTGATCCACCGGCGGATTGCGGTATCGCAGTTCGCTGGCGTACTCAACCTCAACCGGAATCCTTGCAAGCGTCTCTATCTGATACTCGCCAACAAGTGCCGCATGCCAACTTGTCCCGCACGCTGTCATCATTATTCGTTGCACGTTTGTAAACTGCTGCGCCGTGAGATTCAAGCCGCCAAATTTCGCCGTTACAGAATCAAAATCAAGACGACCACGCAACGTATTACGAATCGCGTCGGGTTGCTCAAAGATCTCCTTCAACATGTAATGTTCATATTCGCCGCGATCAACTTGACAAGGATCAATATCAAGCACTTCAACATTACGCTCAACAACACCCTCGTCACGATGCCGAATCGAAATGTTGCCGGCGGTCATGAGTACAAGTTCGTGATCCGATAACGTAATAATTTGATCCGTGTAACCGGCAAGCGGCGCAGAATCACTTGCAAGAAAATTCTCGCCCTTGCCAACCCCAATGATCAACGGACTGCCAAGTTTAGCACCAATCATTACTTCAGGATAATCACGAAACAAAACCGCGATACCATACGTACCTTGTATTTGAGCAAGCGCAGAACTAACAGCGAGTGAAAGCAAGTCGTCAATTTGAATTTTGTCCGAATACTTGTCAACCTCCTCACGAAGATAAAACGCGATCAAATGAGCCAATGATTCCGTGTCGGTTTGTGTTACGAATTTTATGCCGCGTTTAGTTAATTGATTTTGGATTGACTGGTAATTTTCAATCACTCCATTGTGAACCACCGCAACCGCTCCGTCATAACTAATATGCGGATGCGCGTTTGATTGTGTGGGCAATCCGTGTGTTGCCCATCGCGTATGACCGATACCTGTTTTGCCGCGCAGTCCTTGGGCAAAAACTAACTTCTTGAGCAAATCCACTCGCCCCGCAGTCTTGACAATCTGAATCGTCCGATCTGCGTCAACCGCCGCAATTCCTGTACTATCATAACCGCGGTACTCAAGCAAACGAAGCCCGCGCAAAATAAAATCAACAGGATTCTGAAATCCAACATAACCAACAATTCCACACATATCAATTCAAAAAAATAATGTATACTGTAGCCGGTAGGGCGATAGGCTTCGCCCTTGAGCAACCGCCTCACGTTGTTGCGTTTGCCTAACACTCTGCGTTGCAAGTTTACCACAGCTTCAGGAATTTTAAAACAGCTTGAGTATAAAACCGATCATCAATCAATCAATATAAAGTTCATAGAAATTGTAAGGCATCGCCCTGAAATGAAATTACCATTAATGCCCTAAAGTTAAGGGGAATATATTTTATCCTATTTCTCGGTAATAGATTTTAATTGTTGAGAATCCTGCGCGGCGGTATAGTTTTGTTGCGTGGAAGTTGTCGGCGGTAACTTCCAACGTAACATTGCGAATACCCATCCGCCTAAATCCCCACAACGCCCCAAGCAATAAACCGCGACCAATCCCGCGATTCCTGTACGACGGTAAAACCGCAACATTTTGAATCGCACCGGTATCAATTGAAATCCGCATACCTTGAATCGCTGCAACATACTCAACTAAATCACAAGACTCACCACGCGCCACCAATAACGTTGCTTCGGGCAAAAAATTCGGATTGCCCACCACCGCTTGCATAAGACGTAAACAACTGTCATAACGCCGAAACGTAGGAAATAATTTCGCATCAATATCATTACAAAAACCACGATACTGAATGTCCGCATGCACCTCAAGCAACGATAAACTCCAAGGAACACACCAAAAACCTAACGGCAACTCCTCCAGCGGAAGCAAAACATTGCTGAAATCTATGCCCATCTGAAGCCGCTTGAAATATTGTAACGATAAATCTCGCATCTCGATATTATGCTAAAGCTATACCGAAACCTACCATCTTACCGGCTACGGTATAAAAATTCTCTTTTTGGTTTTTTATTGCATTATTCTTTTCAATCTTGTGTTTTTTTCTTCATTCTTTTGGGCAAAATTTTTTCGGAATGCGAGCAATTTTTGTTTTAGAGTTTCGTTGTTCAAGGCGAGAATTTGTATTGCCAGCAGACCAGCGTTGCGTGCGCCGCCAGAGCCAACTCCGACGGTTGCGACGGGAATATCGCCGGGCATTTGCACAGTTGACAGCAACGAATCCAAACCGCCGCAAAAATCAGTTTGTACTGGTATGCCAATCACCGGCAGCAACGTATGAGACGCAACAACACCCGCCAAATGAGCTGCTCCGCCCGCCGCGCAAATCAAAACAGAAAGCCCGTGTTCCGCAGCGTTGGACGCGTATTCTTTGACCAATTCGGGAGTCCGGTGTGCGCTCATTACTTTTGCTTCGTATTTGATTTCGAATTCGTCAAGTATTTCTGCCGCGCCTTTAATTTTGCCCCAATCGCTATCGCTACCCATTAAAATTCCAATTAACATTTTAACTTCTCCTCAAGGTTATACTGAAACCGCTTTGAAATTCCCGAACAAGAGCGAAGCCTCTCGCCCATATTTGTTGGGTATCGTCCTGAAATAAAATTATCATTAATGCCTTAAAGTTAAGGGGAACCACCCCTAGCCCCTCCTTCGGAGGGGCTAGGGGTGGTTTTATGCTAACACACGTCCGGTATCGGGAAGTTTCTACTCACTACTCACCACTCACCACTTGCCACTTTCGGGTTTTGGGAAAATTATTTTGGGCGATGCCTAATGGTATTTTATCCATCTGTTGTTCGACCGGTTGCGACATCGAATTCGGCGATGCTTGGGATTAGCATTGCGATAGTTGTGAAGCCGAACGCAACAACAAGCACGACAAAAACGAGATGATACGCGCCAAGCAGCATAGTTGTGATGATGTAGAAGACGGAGATTGGCAGGATGAATGAGGCGGTTGCGATTGCGGTTGATGGATTTCTTGCACCGAGTGTAATGTAAAGTCCGATGCCGCCGCCGATCATGAAGGACGAAAATGGTATCAATTGCGTTTCAAACGAGCCGCTAAAAGCAACCATTATCCAAATACACGCCGCAACTCCAACAAAAAGAAAAAACACTATTCCGAGACTTGTTGCTGTAGCGGCTTTTGTGTTATCGTATTGCATACCGATGTATATACCGACCATTGCGACAAACGCATACAAAACAATCAGTCCCGTAACAAGAAAAAACAACAATTGCCCATCGACCGCGCGGTGAAAATAAAGATAACAACAAATCGCAACCGGCAACAAAACAATCCATTTCATGTTGAAGAACACGCCGCCGAGTTTTCCGAACACGTATTCTTTGGGCGTAATATCGCTGACGAGTAACAACTCAAATGTACCAGCATCTTTTTCGGATGTTTGTGATGTGATTGCTTGTGTATTGACGAGTACGAGGGACAGTAGGAAGAGCGGCACGACCGTCGCCGATAACTCCGCCGCCGTCGGGGCAACATTGGTTATAAGCGTGGTGTGCAATGTTTGCAGACAAAGAACGAAGAACGCAATAAAGCCAAAATGAACTACCCAAATTCGTTTGCCGTAAGCACTGGTCATGATTTCACGCCAAATAACAGGGTTATCCCAAGCGTGTCGTGTTTTGTTACCGAACCATTCGGAGATGAAATTTGAGAGGTTTTTGATTGGATTAGTTTTATTATTTTTCTCGGCGGTTGATGTTTCGTTGGTGTTTTCGGGCAAGGTTATTTGAGCAGATTTCGCTTTATTATCTTTTTGCCAAGTATCTATTTCAACAATATTGTTGCGCAACTCACGTGATGGATTCCAATGTCTTACCATTATGATTGCGTACAAGTTGATGAGGATTGTGAGGGTACCGCTTGTGAGTAGGAATCCGGTGATAGGTCCTGTGATGTTGAGCAAGTTGAATGAGTTATTTGGTTCGATGGCGGGTCGTGCAGCGGCGAGGACTGCGCTCCAAGGGCTGAGAGTTTGGGCGAGGTTTTGGTTGATATTGAGGTTGGGTAGGACGATTCCGATTGTTTCGCAGATGCTTATCCAGAGGACGAGGATGATGATTGTTGTTGCGATTGCTTGAAATGTTTTTTCCCGCCAAAGGGCAACACAACTTCCGAGGCTTCCACAGACGAGCATTGCGAAAAGAGTAACAAGAAGCACGCGGACGATTTGATAATATGATATGCCACCGAGCAATGTTATGATCATGAAGACGGGTATTGAGGTAACGAGCAACATTGTGATATTCAGCAAGCTGGCGAATAATTTTCCGAGAACGAGTTCACTATTTGACATTTGTGTTAGGAGGAGCAATTGCAGGGTTTTCCGTTCTTTTTCTTGTCCGACGGCGTTTGCGGCGGTGGTTGCGGCGAAGAATATAGCGAGTACGAGTTGGACGGGAGCGATGAATTGAACGAGCATGGTACCGAAGCGGGCAAAGTCTCCGACATCTGTTATCAATTGTGTACCGCTAATAACGAGCCAAGTCGTTGCAACCAAAAGCAACATCACCCCCGAATAAATCCCACGCGCCGCATACGTCCAATCCCGACGTGGAACAACAGCCAATTCCCTACTAAATACAGGTCCTACTAACACAAAATTTATATTAAATTTAATTTGTAATCGTTAATGGAAGACATGGTGTCTTGTAATCCGATTGAAATATTTTCGCAACAATTTATGGATATTTTTGATTTTTAACACGAAAGGGGGAATTTAAAAGAAATTTTTCGTGTGTCTCGTGATGAAAATTAAAATCATGGTTCGGAATTCTACCTTAAAAAAAAACTCTTACAAGATATCTGCGTTATGCCGAATCTGCGTCGTCTGCGTGCTAAAAAAATTTTTTTCCTAAATCTGGGAAACAGGGATTGCGTTTTTTGAGAAACTGTTGTATACTTTCGCGGGTTGGTGGTCGATTTTGAGTTTGATCGCGGTGAATTTTTGCGGTTGTGCCGTGTTAGATTTATTTGCGGTTGAATGGTCGTTTATTGTGTTGTTAATTTGTTTTCTTTTTACCAAACGGAAAAAAATTACAGCGCAATAATTTTACAAACGTTTATCAAATCCAATAACGAAATTGAAATGGAGGAGAAAATGAAAAAGACAGATTTAGTGTCAAGTTTGGTCAATGCAAAAGTCAATGTAAATATTGACGTTACAACAGATGTTAAAATAGGCAATCAAGGCAAACAAGGGGGGGGGGCGAATATTTAATTTCGGGAACAAAAATTCGCAAATTACGAATTTTTGTAACGATAATTCTATTGGGCTTTCTCCTAAACCTTGTCTTGGTTTTTTGGCTTT
>JAIRWK010000153.1 GCA_031268995.1 Planctomycetaceae bacterium | reverse complement strand
GGGCGAAAATACATATCAAAACAGGACTTTTTGTGTAAAAATGCCCTGAAAACGGTTGGGTTTAGGTTAAATGGGGAAACTAGATCAAGACTGGATTTGGACTCTGCGTAACATGAGTTGCTAATGCACCACCTGTAATAGCAATTACTTCGTCGTAATACGCTTGTTGTTCCATAAACGGCAGCAACAACACAATAAAGCTACATGTTGTTCTGTCTTGATTTTGCCGTATTTCATCGTGCGAAGACGAAGGTAACCGGTTATTGGAATCGCAAAAATTTTGGATTGCGAGTCCCCATTGTCTTTCGTGATTGCTGCATTGTGCGCGTCGTGCTGCCTCGCGCGCAGCTTGAACAGCGGGCAAGAGCAGCGCAATCAAAACACCAATGATTGCAATCACAACCAAAAGCTCAACAAGAGTAAAACCAAAAGAAACACGATAAGGCTTGGGAGAAATCCCCGAAGAACTACTGCTAAAAAGATATTTCCTTTTAAATAGATAGCCCCCCCCCCCCCTATCCTAACCAACTTAACATTTGTGCCAACTTCAATAGTGACAACATGTTCAGCAATTTGTGGACCAAACATCGAATCTAAGTTTTTCATAATCTTTCTCCATCTTTCTATTGTTATGGATTTGACAAACGTTACTACAATATTGTGCCTTTTTTTATTTTCACAAAAAATAAAAAAACAAACGACACAATAAACAACTATTCAAACACAACCAAATTTGACTTGCGCAAAAAACAACTTTGCACAATAACGAATCAAACCAGCCGTATTATGCCGTAGCCAGTAGGGCGATAGGCTTCGCCCTTGAGCAACCGCTTCACGTTGTTACGCTTCAGGAATTTCAAAACAGCTTGAGTATAACCCCTTCAACTTATCGTTGCAGAAAATCTACCGCCAATCCCAGCAAGCGGAGCGATTATAATACGCCCCGCCCAAAAACACAACCCCAATTTTCCACAAATTGAAAAAAACTTTTTTTTCTGTGAAACCTGTGAAACCTGTAACAGTAGTACCCCATTCATAGGTACTGAAGCTACTTTAAAATTCCTGAATCTACGGTAAACCTGCAACGCAGAGCGTTAGGCAAGCGCAACAACGTGAAGCGGTTGTTCAAGGGCGAAGCCTACCGGCTACGGTATATTATCGCACCAGAGAATTTCTAAAAATCCTACTCGCCAAAAATTGCCAAGAATAAATTATTTCAAATTCGGTCGGTTTTCAGTCGACATAAGCCGAATTCAGTCAATATAAATCGACCGAATTCGAATAAAATCAATTTTTAGAAATTCCCCTTTTTTATACCGAAGCCACCAGCAATACTGCATTACACGAAATTTTCGCCGACTTCAATTCTGTAACCCGATAGGAATTCGTTTGCGGACATCATTCGTTTTCCGGCGGGTTGAACTTGTAATATTTTGACCACACCTTCCGCCGCCGCAACTATTAAATCATTGCCGGATGCCTTGACCACAACACCGGAATGCCACCAATCGGGGCGTTGCGTTGGGGGGTTGTGTTGTATTTGTTGTGGTTTAGTGGGAGTTGCAGTTTTATTATTGTTTTTTGTCGAATATTTTTTTTCGGCGGCATGGTTTTTGTTTTTTTTCGCCGCGTTGATCATATTCAGGTTGTCAATTTTTGCATCAACAGGAACCGGCGGGATAAAATCCAACGACACCGCATCAGTAACAGGAATCAATTCCACAAAATCATCCGATAACGGCACAACTTCGCCAAGAATCAATCTCGTCTCCTGCCCATTTGGTTTATGCCAAATTGTAAACAGTCTAGGCCACTCAACTGTTGCGCGAAACCAATTATAAATTCCTTGCGAACTCAATTTCCAATTTACACGTCCGTCTTCTTTTGTCAGTTTTGGTGCTTTTGTTGATTGGCTGTGGATTTGTTCAATAATTCTGACCGGATCGCCACTTGACATTTTGCGGACGGTCTCCAAGACAAGCGAAGCCCCCAAACGAGCCAATCGCCCCTCAAGCTCCAAAACATTTTCACGCGGATTGATTGCTATCGGTTGGCTTTGTGCGATTACCGGTCCCGCGTCAACCGCAGGTTCCATGTGAATAATACTGACTCCGGTAAACGGATCGCCGTTGACCACAGCCCAACTCACCGGCGCAGCTCCGCGATACCTCGGCAAAAGCGAACCATGCAAATTGATACCGCCAAGCAACGCCCCCCGAAGCGCAAGCCTCGACAAAATATGACCAAAATCACAAACAAACAATAAATCAGGACGCATCAGATATATAAAATCATAAAACTCCTGCGATTTAAATTCCTGCTTCTCACAAACCGGAATGCCATATTCCGCTGCAAATTCACGTGCAGGTGTCATAATTGGTCGATTACTCTTGTCAAACCTGAGCGGATTGGTAATCAGACATTGAACGTCAAACTCTCCCGAATCACAAATAGCTTTCATCGACGGCACTGCAAACGCACCGGTTGCAAGAAAAATTATATTAAACCGATTCCGCGCCGAACCGCCCGCTAATGTATTAACATTTGATATATTTGCGAATATATTGCCTCCTGTTTTCGTGTATTTTGATATAGGCGAGGTTCTGGTATGGCTTCGCCCTTGAACAATCGCTTCACGTTGTTGCGCTTGCGTGTTCAGCTCTATGAATTTTAAAGTGGCTTGGGTATATTCTCAAATCGCGGTATATTAAATTTGTCAATCAGTTATAGACATCGTTTCTGAAAAGATCAATGTTGCCCCGGACAAACGAAACCAAACGCCCACAAAAAGTAAGCCGCCGGTGCCGCCATTAAAAGCGAATCAAAAACATCCAACACGCCGCCAAAACCCGGAACACTATGCCCCGAATCTTTCATGTGACTATCGCGTTTAATCAACGAACCCGCAAGATCACCAATCATTCCGGCAAACGCGACAATTGTACCGAAAATGATCCAGCCGTGTAGTGGGGAAACAAGACTGGATTTGTAATAAGGAACGGCAATCGCAAACCATATACACGCACCTGTACACGCAAAAATTACTCCGCCGATTGCGCCTTCGATGGTTTTACCCGGACTTAAATCGGGCGACATTTTGTTTCGACCGAATGCTTTGCCGATGAAATACGCGCCCATATCGCACATTTTGGTTACGATAACTACGGACAAGAGCGCCATTACGCCGTAAGCCATATAAAGTTGTATTATGAAACAGGACAACAAGCCAAGATATGATATTGCAAAAATTGATCCTGCGAGATTGATTGTAACTCCGCCCGGATGCGAATAACGCCGCATTTCAGCACCAAAAGAAACCATAACAGCAAACGCTATCGATAACAACGCAAATAAACTCGCGGTAGCCGCCCAATGCCAACCGCCGGCAGAAACTTGAGTTTCGCGGACGGCAATATGGTACTCTTGAAATACGTTGGCAATCCAGCTGTTAAACACAATCAAAATATTGCCAAGATAAACCGTCCAAGAAAGAGGATGCAACCCCGCCGCATTCAAAATACGAATCACCTCACGCGACAAAAAAATCACACACAACATATAAAAAGGCACAAGCACCACTCCACGCGGCAACCAAATCTTATGCTCCCTGTTGCTGTACGGTCCAATATGGAAATCAAGATAACACAACAACAATAAAAATACAATAATCGAAAAACCTACCGTTATACGCCGTAATAACATTTTGTGTAGAAAAGTTGTAAATTGTTCGTAATTTATACCGAAGCCGGTATGGGCGGCAGGCTTCGCCCTTGAACAACCGCTTCGCGATGCTACGCTTGCCTAACGCTCTGCGTTGCAGGTTTACCGCAGCTTCAGGAATTTCAAAACAGCTTGAGTATAACATGAGATAAGATTTTATTTTCCGATCCGCGAATATCTCCCAAAATCTGAATCTCATAGTGCGATGAGTATCTCTGGAATGAATGGCTCATTCCAGAGAATGAACAACTTATTCCCGGGAATGAATGGCTCATTCCCGGGAATGAACGGCTCATTCCCGGGAATGAACGACTCATTCCCGGGAATGAATGACTCATTCC
>JAIRWK010000127.1 GCA_031268995.1 Planctomycetaceae bacterium | reverse complement strand
GAAATAAGCAGATAATTTTCGATTTGCGTCGTTATTTTTTTATTCGTAAAGATCGTAAAGTGAAAACAGAATGTCACGAATATTGCCGTGATGTTGTTCTAAAAGAGTGAAATATTGAGATTGGTCAAATGGAAGCGTTTGACCGTTTTTTTTTAATAAGTAATTTACGACCATTTCCAGAATTTCCGGCGATGTTTTTGTTTGAAAAAGAACCGGAATTTGTTTAATAGGTTTGTGCGTTGTCACTAAAATACCTAACCTATCCGTTGTGCATAATTGCAAAATTTTTCTTCTTTGGCTTGCCAAAAGTTGTTCAGAACCGTCAATCACAACAATAGGTGTTTTTTTCTGGTTTATCTCGTTTTGTGTTTTTAACCATTTTTTCGTTTTTTTGTAATCTTCCCAAAATGATTTTGGGAGTTTCTGCTCATTATCATGAAGGATAACTGAAATGATTTTATGATTACAATTTTCTAAAAAACTCATGAACGAAACAAGTAATGTTGTTTTGCCTGAACCATGTTGTCCAATAATTTGTGAGCGGTATTCAAATTCAGAAAATTTTGAGTAAAGATAAGAAAGTCCTTGGTATAACTGCTGTAAATCTCCATCTTTTGAGGTGTGAAAGTTATCTCGAACATTCGATACAGTTTTATGGAACAGTGAAAAATTCCCCTTATTAAAATAATAAGGAATTTTACCTGGTGAAGTATTTTTTGTGGAAAAAGGATTATGTAACAAATTATTATCTCATGTTACGCATGAGGTCTGTGTAAGTACTTTCCATTATAATTGTTCGCATCTTTTTGTAAAATGATCCATATTTTTTTTAGAAAAAGATATGGATTTTTAAAAAATGATGTGCGTAACATGAGTCAATAAATAATCCGTGTATAAATCTAATCGTTCTTCCATGATAAAAAAATCCTGTTCCTACTGGGTTACTCGTAAATTTCGGGGTGCCGTCCACCCTCGAATACGTCCTCGAATACGTCTCTTATCAGGTTGATGCAATTCCGCAATCACGTTTTTAACGGTAGGACAATAACTTGCCTAAATGTAGACCAAAAATGCGTAACATGAGTTTGTAATTATACCGTAGCCGGTAGGGCGATAGGCTTCGCCCATGAGCAACCGCTTCACGTTGTTGCGCTTGCGTGTTCCGCTTCGGGAATTTCAAAACAGCTTGAGTATACTTGAGTATATAGGGATAATCGCAGATCAGATTCTATTTTCTGATCTTGCGAATATCCCTTCCAAATCCGCGTCGTCTGCGTGCTGATTTTAAAATGGTTTTAAAAATTCCCTACGGTTTGATCATTATTTGCTGGCTTTGGCGGTTGTTGGTTTGGGTGTGTATTGCAATTATTTTTGGGTGTTATAGAATTTGTCCCGATTTTAAGCCTGTTGAAGATGCACTAAACGTAACTGTTCGTGATGGGATTGTTGATTTAGCAAGTTGTATTTTGAGATAAACTCGTGCTTGTTGACAAGATTTTACGTGAACAGTTTGAAAAAATTTTTACAAAATTCACTTAAGGAGAATAAATTTTATGTCAGACAAAAAAGTAAACATAGCAATGATCGGTCAAGGTTTCATGGGACGTTCTCATTCTAACGCTTGGTGTCAAGTGAACAAATTCTTTGAGCCGCCGATTAATTCTGTACTTCACACTGTTTATGGAATGGAAGCGGAGAAGCCGCACTTGTTCGCTGAAAAATGGGGTTGGCAACACTCTTCAACCAATTGGGAATCACTTGTCAAATCACCGGAAATTGGTTTGGTTGATATTGTAACGCCGAACTTTATGCACGCGCCTCCGGCTAAAGCAGCAGTTGCGGCGGGCAAGCCATGTTCTTGCGAGAAACCAGTTGCCGCAACCCTCACCGAAGCTCGCGAAATGGCAGAAGCCGCAAAAAAGGCAAAAGTCGATACTTTTGTTTGGTTCGTTTACCGCCGCGCGCCGGCAGTTGCCTTCGCACACCAACTCGTTAAACAAGGTGCTGTCGGCGAAATACGACACGTCCGCGCCGTTTACCTGCAAGATTGGGCAGATGAATCTGTTCCTTTTGCTTGGCGATTTAAAAAGGAGCTTGCCGGTTCAGGTTCGCACGGCGATTTGAATGCGCATATTGTAGATATGACAAAATTTGTTTCGGGACTTGAGATAGATACTGTTTGCGGTGCAGTTGCCGAAACTTTTGTAAAGAAACGTAAAATCATCGAACAAGATTCAGGCGGAGGAATTGTTACCGACGAAAAAATGCGCTACATGAAAGAAGAAGCCGGCAGCTCAAAAATGGGCGATGTTACGGTTGACGATACGGTGTTGTTTCTTGTCAAATATAATAACGGTGCCGTCGGCTCATACGAAGCCGCACGACAAGCAACCGGGAACCAAAACTTCAACGGCTTTGAAATCAACGGTACAAAAGGTTCAATCAAATTCAATTTTGAAGACATGAACCACTTGCAATTTTACGATGCCACACGCCCGCGAGAAGTGCAAGGTTGGACGACGATTATGTGTACTCACGGCGGATCGCACCCTTATGTTGCGAACTATTGGCCCGATGCGCATTTGATTGGTTACGAGCATGGTTTTACGAGTATGGCTTACGACATCCTTTTGAAATTGGCAGGCAAAACACCAACCGTTCCATTGCCCGACTTCAACGATGCCTACCAAACTCAACGAGTATTAGAAGCCGCTCTGATCGCCGCAAATGAAAAACGTTGGGTAAAATTAGACGAAGTAAAATAACGCAGCCGCTTGTGATTCGGCAATTGTGGAAGAAAAATTTTTTTGAGAAAGCGAAGCGAATAAAACAGAAAAACAGGCGAAATCTTTATCGCAATATTTTCACATGTTTTATCTTTTTTGTTTGTTTCGTATTTCTCAAGAAAAAAACGGTGAGTATACTCAAACTACTTTAAAATTCCTGAAGCTGAACACGCAAGCGCAACAACATGAAGCGGTTGTTCAAGGGCGAAGCCTACCGCCCATACCGGCTTCGGTATATTTTTTGAAAATGGGATTTCCGGTACGGTTGATCTTGTGCGGAGTGTTTACAAATTTAGAGTGAGTAGTTTACAAATTTGAAAATAAAAAAGTGTGCGTCTGGTAATGTGGGTTTAGCGTGCATGAATTTTGTGTGGAGGAATTTATGTCTCTTTGGAAGATTGCGTTTCGTAGTATTCAATTTCGTTATTTGTCGTCTGTTTTGACGGCTTTTTCGATGTCGCTTGGCGTGGCGTTGATAGTAACGGTTCTCGTGATTCACGGGGTTCTCGATAATTCATTCAAACGTAGTGCGCAAGGTTATGACTACATTATTTCGGGCAAAGGCAGTTCGCTTGATGTGGTTCTTAGTGTTGTGTTTTATTTACGTCAACCTGTCGGCGGCGTTTCGGATGTGTATTTGCAAAAATTCATACGCGGTGAGTATCGGCATTTGGTTGATGAGGCGATACCGCTTACGATTGGTCATCATTTTCGCGGTGCAAATTTGGTCGGTACAACGCCCGCGTTTTTTGAGAAATTACGCTTCAGAGGCGACCAACGTTATAAATGTAGAGAAGGAGAATTTTTCAAAGAATCCAACCTCTTCGGCGCAGTGCTTGGTTCGCAAGCATACAAAAAAACCGGTCTCAAAGTAGGTCAAAAATTTACGCCGGAAAGTATGCCTAATTCCGATGGAGCAGTTGTTGATGACGATGATGATCATGTTCCGTTTGAGATAGTTGGAATAATGGAGCCGACGGGAACGCCGAATGACAACGTAATATTTGTCAATATTGACGGTTTCTACGACATGCACCAAACCGGACATGACGACCACAAACCCAAACACGCGAAAAGTTATTCGGCTCTTTTGTTATTTATTGCAAGAAAAGCGGTCAAACCTGAAGGCATAGCAATTGATCCGAAGTCGCCTGATTTCGACCCATCAAAGGTAATGCAAGAGCGATCCTACGTGAATATTAACGCAACAGAATTACCGGCGATATTGGACGAGACACCGGATATTCAAGCGGTTTCGCCGGTGAATGAGATTGCGGTGCTTCTTGAAAGTGTGGTGGGCAATGTTCAAATGGTATTACTTTTTCTTGCGGTGTTAGTTGTTGTGGTTGCGGGTATTGGCATGATGGTTAGCATTTACAATTCGATGAATGAACGTAGACAAGAAATTGCAATCATGCGTGCATTGGGCGCAAGACGGTTTACGGTTATGTCGGTGATACTTTTGGAATCAATTTTGCTTTCGATAGGTGGTGGAATTCTTGGTCTTTTTTTGGGTCATTTACTTGTCGGCAGCATTAGTCCTTGGATTTCGCAATATACCGGTATTATTGTTCATGCGTGGGATTTCAGGTTGAATGAATGTTTTCTGATTCCGGGTCTTGTGTTGCTTGCGTCGATAGTCGGTTTCCTTCCGGCAGCGGTCGCGTACAAACAAGATGTGGCAACCTCGCTCGCGCCGTAATACGAAACATAATCGTAATGTGAAATGTAATCGGAAAAATTAAATTAGATTATTCGGTAGTGTGCGAAATTTATTGTTCTTGATATTGTATCCCTAAAAAACAGCGGAGTTAGCAAAACGTAACAATAAATTTAGGACATGACCGATTATTCACGTGAGGGCTGAAGCTACTTTAAGGAACACGCAAGCGCAACAACGTGAAGCGGTTGTTCAAGGGCGAAGCCTATCGCCCTACCGGCTACGGTATAATTACAGAAGTTTTGTTTTGCTCTGTCTTTTTTGTCTTCCTTGTTTTCCTTGTCTATCGTGTCCTTCAAATGGACGATTTTAGAAAATTTAACAGTTTAAAATAATTGTAAAAATATGTCGAAAGAATTTGAACAGGTATTGAGTACCGTAACGAAAGAAGAATTAGGCGTATCTGGTGTGCGGGTTGGTTATCGAGCGGTGAGTATTCTTGCGGTGGTTGCGTTTTTTTTGTCGCTGTTCACGCCGTTAATGCTTTTGAGTTCGTGGTTTATGCTTTGTCCTGCAGTGGGATTGTTTTGTGGAATTTGGGCTCTTATTCGTATTCTTTCATCGCCGTTTGATTATACTGGTCGCGCGTTTGCGGTGGCGGGAATAGTGGTTTCGTTTATATTTGCGACAACAGCGGGTGTTTTTGGGATTTGGCAATATTATTATACGGTGCCGGTGGGGTATACGGTTGTTGATTTTTTGGAGTTTCGACCGGATCAAGATAAGTATAAAGGTAACAAGTTGAACATTAGTCCGCGAATAATGGAATTAGCTGCCGACCATCGAAAAGTTTACATTCGAGGTTACATGATGCCGGGCAATCAGCTTGGCGGTATTCAAGATTTCATGATGGTGCGTTCAAAAGCGCATTGCAAATTTTGTTCACCTGAAAAGAATCCGTTTGATATGGTAACGGTGCATTGCCGCGGCGATCTTCGTGCGGCGTTTAGGATGAATTCCGTGAGTATTGGCGGTGAGTTATACCTCAATGAAGATTATATGTACGGAAGTTTACCTTTTCATATTGAGGCGGATTTGATCAGGTAAAACAATACTTGCGGTACTTTTTGTAACTTTCAAGAGGTATGACGGACAATTATTGGGACGGTTACAAAAAATGATCTGGACACGAATTTAATAAATCTATACAATCCGCAGGATAGACTATTTGAGAGGCATTATACTCAAGCTGTTTTAAAGCTGGACCCGCAAGCGCAACAACGTGAAGCGGTTGTTCAGGGGCGAAGCCTAACGCCCATACCGGCTTCAGTATAAGGCGAAATTTAACTGTTTTCTGTATTTAAAAATGATATGAAATTTTATTCCAGACTTATCGTTTGTTTGTGTTTGGTGATTACGTTTTTGGTTGTTGTGATCATGTTGGCGGGTGTTTCGTTTTTTGTCGGCGAGGCGTTTGCACAGGATAACTACGCGCAGAAATCCGCTGCATCTCAAAAACTTAAAACCGTAAACTCTCTCTCTTTGCAAGACGATTTTGTGATTAGACATCCGCCGCTAATGATTCATTCTGACAATAAATTTGCCAACCCAAAAACAACATCCTCTGACGAATCTGATCTTGATTTACAAGTATTAGATCAAAAATTGACCGACACGCAAGAAAATAAAACACCAAAATATTCGCGTGAAAACGCAGCGGTTGCCCCGAAAAATAACTATCGTAACAATAATAAAACTTCCTCCAAAAAAACTTCAAACTCTAAAATCAGACTTGCTGCTGTCAATTCGGAGGATGAAGATGATCGGGTTGTTCCGGCTGCTCCAATGCCATCAAGCGGTACACCAAATAATTCATCAGGCAGAAGAGATCGGTCTGAAGGTGATAATGGTAACAATTATTTAGAGCAAAGAGTTGCGTCTAACAATTCTGTCGGCAGATTTGAACCAAATAACGTTACAAATATTCCAAACACCGCCGCGCGCAACTTGCAAGAACAACCCAACCCGCCAAACGAAGCTCGTAGACCGAATCAACAACCGCCTATCGATCCATACCATCCGCCAATAAATACTGCGGCATTTAATAACGTGGTGCCGGGGCATTCCTCGATCAAATCTGTTGTGGAGTTTTGGGGCGAACCTGTCAAAGAAACAACAAAAGACGGCGAGCTTGTGCAACTTTATAAGTTGCATGAATTGGATCATATTGAGGTAACTTATAATAGGGATAAAATTGTCAAATCAATAGTTGTTCGGTTTGATGAGGCGTTTCCTGAAAATCTTGTGCGGGAACAATTTGAGACGATGCTTTTGAAATCGCGCCCTGTGTTGATACCTGATGAAACGGGCAAAATTATAGGTGAATTATTTCCTGAAAAAGGAGTGGTTTTTATTTTTTCCGGCGGGAAAAGCGGAGGCATGTTTCAAGTTCGTCAAATTGGAATTGAGCCTGTGATTTCGGAGCCGTTTGTTTTGCGAGCTGAGGCGACGTTGAACGATCAACCTTCAGAATCGTATCGTGATCTACTTGACGCAATTCGTATTAACCGCAACGATGCAAAAGCGTATTGGTTATTGGCAAAAGTCGAGCTTTTACGCGGCTACACCGAAACGGCAATTTCAAATGCGCAAAGAGCGATTCGTTTTGATGAACGAAAGCCGGCTTATCATTTGACGCTTGCGCAGGCGTTGAGCAGGATGAATCGTATTGAGGATGCGAAGTTGTATCTTGAGGAAACGCTTTCGATTTGCGAGCGTTTTCCGACGGACAAGGCACGGGCACTTTGTTTGCTTGGGGATTTTTACAGAACCGGTCAAAATCCCGATTGCGAAAATGCGTACAAACTTCATTCGGCGGCAATTGAAATCGCCGACCAATTGGCAGACCACTCGAATCCGACAATCAGGCAGACGGCTAAAGATATTTTATTTGAGTTATATCTGGCGGTGGCGAAAGATATTGCGTGGGGGCGTTGGCGCGGCAAGGAGCGGGCGATTGACAATTGGTTGGCGGGTGCGGAATCAATTATGACGGATCCGGAGATGGTTGCGGTGCGTCGTTTTTCGTCGGAGTATCCGCTCAAGTTAGCGATTTGCGAGTTGGCATGTCAAGTGGGAATAAGGGGCGAAGGAGATATTGAGTTGTATGTCAAGGAAGCGATTCAAGCGGGTGAGAGATTAGTATCGAAAACAAATGATCCTATTTTGTTACAAAAATTACGATGGGAGATTGGGATTGCTGTTTATGATGCGGTTCAAATATATCAGTTGCGCGGCGAATATGAATTTGCGTTGCGTTATGGCGAGTTAGCGGCGGATTACATGGAGTCGGGTATTAGGGGACGTGCAAATGATTCGGATTTATATCTTCTTGGTCGTTTGTATTTTCGGCTTGGTACAATTCATGCGTTGGGAGACAAGAATCATCGTGCGGCGATAGAATGGTTCAACAAAGCGAAGCCGACTTTTGAGCGATTATTTCCAAATATAAATCCTGAAGAATCCGGTCGGTATGGCGAATCGTTGGTGAGTATGGGGGTTTCGTATTGGGTAACGAATCAGCGTGAAGAAGCGGTGCGTTTAACGGAGCGAGGTTTGCGGCAAATTGAACGCGGGGTAAAGTTAGGTTTCACCAGTGAATCGGCATTCGCGATTCCTTATTCAAATTTGACAAACATGTACAACGAATTGGGCAACGTTGAAAGATCAAGACATTATTCAAATTTGTCCAGCTCGCTAAAATATAATAGAAAGTAAGCAAGAAATAGAAAGTATAGCGATGCCAATATATCTTTGTTCATGAAATCATCCCAGACCGTGCGATACGTTTTCGGCGTAAGAGTCCCAAGTAACTTGTGCGGATGGAATCTGTTAGATTTAGTTTTTTTGCAAGATTTAAAATTAAATTTCGTTTGGATTCAATATCTGTTTCTGTGGCAATTGTTTCGATCTCAATGAAGTTGCCGTTTGTTTTATCTGCAAGCTCTGGTATGAAGTCGAGCAAAAATTCGACGGCGGTACTGTCAACAATAGTTTCCGCATGTCTTCTGAATTTTCGTACAAAATCTACAGCTTGAAATCCAAGCAATTCCAAAATAAGCTCCAACGTAGCAGCATCATCAATCTTAATTTCTAACTCACGTCTAGTTTTTGTTGTTGTGTCAAGTTTTGCGCCTTTGTATGTCAAAAATTTCTCTTCATTACCGTCAACAAATTTGCGAACCCGCAATCTCAAACATTCATCTGTTTGGTTGAAATTGCGCTGCGGGTGTGCGTAGAATTTATCAACTTCTTCAACAGCTTCTGCCGAAAAATTGATCCCCAACTCACCAAGCCGCCGCTCAATCTCATCGACATCATCAACCCTAAACTTCACCTCAACTTCATACGTATCCATACTTAAATATAAACAATCTTTTTGTGAAAGTTTTTTTTCACACATCCTTTTTCGCCTTCGCGATGCTTACCATTCAACATGAGTCAATAAGTTTTATTTCGTATTCCGGCAGAGAAATATTCCAAATCGCCGAAACGTTCTACAAGCCAATTTATTTTTGCGTTTTCCTTGACAACACTAAAATCTGTCTCATTCGTGTCAACCAATTTCAAATCAAACACGTATTTACCAATCATGCCCGGTAATAATGTACGATAACTTGAAGGAATTGCTTTCGGTCTGCCTTTGTTGATGTGATTCATCAAATTTGTTACGCAACTGTTTCGTATTGGATGATAAAATTCAGGTTTTTGTGCGATTTTATTTGCTCTTTGGAGAGCGTCAACAAACATCGTGCGTACTTCGTCTGGACTGAAATTCAATCGGTAAAGATGGACTTCATTTTTATTGATTTGCGAATCTAATTGCAATACATCACGCTCATCCGCGAACACATAAATTAGTTCAAATTGCCGTAACGCCGACGCTATCGGATCAAATATTTCGCCGTCTTCATAACGCGCCGTAATCGACATCAAAACATGTTTCCCATCCGCAAATCCAAAACTAGATTCAATATGCGCAATTGACGGCAACCCCTTCAAAAACACAACGATTAAATCAATTGACCGTATTTGATCGAGATCAAAAGTTGCGTCGTAGTATCTGGTTTGGTAATCGTTTGACGAATTATATTTTGAGTATCTGACGTTACGGATGGTAACGAGGTTATTGTTGAAATCGGCGGTTTGCAGAATAGAGTGATTGGAAGACCATTTTCGGTCGTTTCGCGGAGTGATTTCACGGACAATTTCTTGTCTGAGTCCGGCGTTTGTCGGTGGCAGATTATTTATTGGGGTCGTTGTTGTGGTTCGAGGTTCGGTGTTGGTACGGTTGCCGAATGGATATTTGATCAATTTTTCAATACCAGTTTTTGGCGGCGCGGTTTTGGGCGATGTTGAGTTTTGAGCGGTCGTGTTATTTTGATCGGGCAAGGTGTTTCCGCTCATCTGCCTGATATATTCAGGATTAACATCTGCGTAAGAAGTTTGGACAACTTGGTTTGGATCGCGATTCTCAATACTGTTTTTATTTTGCGGATAATTTTCGTAACGATAATTCTGACGCGGGACAACATTGTAATTGTTACGTTTTGGCGCAACAGTAGTGTAATTTTGTCCAAGTAAAATCTGATGTGGTGATGTATTTGAATTTGGGTTTTGATCTTGAATTAGTTGCCGATTTTGGTACAAGGCATTATTTTTGTCCAAGCTATTACATTTATACAAAAAGGAATTACACCCCGAAATTAACTCGACAGAAATCAACAATATTGCCACGGCAATGAATTTAAAATTTAATTTTTGAATCATGATATACCTCGTACCTATTTATACTCAAGCTACTTTAAAATTTTCGAAACGGAACACGGAAACGCAACAACGTGAAGTTGTCGTTCAAGAGCAAATCCCATTCGCCCGTGTTGCGGATAATACCAATTCAATAAAAACCATTCAAGATCAATTTCTAATGATTTCCATACCGACACCAGTATGGGCGGTAGGCTTCGCCCATGAACAATCGCTTCACGTTGTTGCGCTTGTGTGTCCAGCTTCAGGAATTTCAAAACAGCTTGAGTATAAAAACGCTTGATGTTCATCCCGAAGCTGAACGCGGAATTGCAACAGCGTGAAGTAGTTGTTCGAGAGCGAAGTCTATTGCCCATAACGGTTGCGGTATAGTGTTTGTGTTTCGCCTTTTATCGTATCAACTCTTTCCCGAATTATTTCGACAAATTCAGAATTTTGCTCAATGCCGATAAATTTTCGCTTCAACCTTTTACAAACAGCAGGAACAGTTCCAACGCCGGCAAAAGTATCGAGAACAAGATCGCCTTTATTGGAACTTGCTTTAATGAGACGTTCTATTAACCGTTCTGGTTTTTGAATTGTATTCAATGCTTCGCGGTTGATTAATTCCTTAGATTTATAGGTCAATTGTTTTATATCGCCCCAAACATCGCCGGGGTTTTTACCTTGTTCATTAAATTTCGTTTTATTGTATTGACCATTGACAACAGACGGAACACGTTCACACCGCAAACGGTGTTCCAATTCGACAAGTTGCGAAACCCGAATATCATCAAG
>JAIRWK010000115.1 GCA_031268995.1 Planctomycetaceae bacterium | reverse complement strand
CGGCAACGCCTTCCAAATCGGCACCGCAACCCGCACAGGTTGCGGGTTCGAGTACAATAATTTGATCCGGTTCGTGCGGCAATTTCAATCCGTTACCTTTGTGACCGGGTTGACCGCCGGGGTTCTTGCCACTCGGTTCATGCGATGACTGGGGTTTATCATGAGGGTCAGAGGACGGCGGGACCGAACTGTTAGAACTATTCATGCCAAGACGTGCCTCAAGCTCCGCAATTCGTAAAGCCATCCGATTAATGACGGCAAACAATTGCTCAACTAACTCCGAATCCGAAATATCACCAAAATCAGCTCGATTCATCACAAGATTAATAAATTCAGAAAACCATGTCAATACCAAATGTCAAAAAAAAATCAGGGCAACTGAATAGTTACCTTTGGGGACAATATTTTTGTATGATTGAAATGGGTTATGAAATTGAGCGGTTAGCGTTTTATGCGATTGCCACAAACAAAACATTTCCGTTAAAAATTCCAAACGACGATGAAAAAAAGAAGTTGATAGATTTTATCGAAGAATTCAAGGAATTTGATCCCGAAACCAATATCACAGTGAATCAAAATAAATGTACTCACTGTATTTACTGCAACCTTTGCGATAAAACGGAGGTAACAAATGTTTACACATAAAGATATTGAACACAGGTCAATTTTTGTGGTGAATTGTCTTGAGCATAGGTCGTTACGAGTGTTGCAAGGTGAATTGTTGTTGGAAGATACGGAATCCAAAAAAACATTAACCAAATTACCGTTTCAAAAAATATTGGTACTTTTTGTTATAGGGCATACCAGTATCACAACACCTTTAATTGAAAAATGTACTCAACATGGAATTTCACTTGTTGTAATGAAATCAAATTTTCGACCGGTGTTTTTCTTTTCCGTAACATCTGAAGCTAATTTTTTGTTACGGAAAAAACAATACGAATATTGTAAGGGAAATTTGCAAATTCCTAAAATTCTTGTTGATAACAAGATACAGAATCAAATTCATCTTCTGGAAAAAATACGTTCGAAAAATGATAACATTCAATCCACAATAGAGCAAAGTAAAAATCTATTGGTTTTGTTACCTGATGTTTTGGACTATAATTCGGTCATGGGAGTTGAGGGCAAAGTTGCGGCGGAATTTTTTGCGGCTTATTTTGAACCATTTAGCTGGAAAGGGCGTTCGCCGCGAACTAAAGTGGATGTGATCAATGCGACGTTGGATATCGGATATACTATTTTGTTCAATTATGTTGAGGCGTTTGTGCGTTTGTTTGGATTTGATCCTTATCGTGGAGTGTATCATCAACTCTGGTTTAGGCGAAAATCATTGATATGTGATTTAGTGGAACCGTTTCGTTGTTTGATTGATCAACAGGTGCGGAAGGCTTTTAATCTTGGTCAATGCAAGGCGGACGATTTTGAATTACGTAAAAATGAATATTTATTGAAAGTAAAGAAAAACAGTGATTATACAAGGATGTTTTATGAGGTTTTGATTGAGCAAAAGTCCGTATTTTTCAGATATGTACAAGATTATTATCGTTGTTTCATGCAACAGAAAGAATCGGACAAATACCCGCGTTTTCTGATTCAATAATTTTGGTATACCGTAGCCAGTAAGGCAATGGGCTTTGCCCTTGAACGACCGCTTCACGTTGTTGTGCTTGCGTGTCCAGCTTTAGAACAGCTTGAGTATAGTATGTCAACATAAACGAATGCTTATGCTTGTAGTGAGTTATGATATTTCTGATGATAAGTTAAGGAGGCGTTTTTCTAAAATGCTGATTAAGCAGGGAGCCATACGCCTGCAATATTCTGTTTTTGAGGTCAATAATTCCACGCGGATATTGGACATTTTGAAAACAAAGGTTGAGACAATTTTTTCCAAAGATTTTGGCGGCGGCGATAGTGTATTTATTTTTGAGACGGATGAGAAAAAGGCGATTAAGTACGGCAACGCAATTCACAGAGATCAAGACTTTCTATTCTTCACTTAATCGCCGCAACTGGTGTGGGTGTGGATCTCACCCATACCGGCTTAGGTATATTTTCTTGAATGGTGAAAAACACAAAAAGATTTTCACTTTGTTCTTATTTGTCCTCAATGTTCCTTCTGTCCCTCAACCCCCAAAAAATCATGTTCAAGAGTATAACCGAAACGATAATTCTGACAAGTTACGTATTACGGATAAGTTCTGTTGCTCTCTATTTATTCAACGGTAAATTTCTCCTAAACGGCTTAAACTTCCAAGATGACCTAATTGTTGTTATTTTGTGTGTGTAGTGATTTTTGGGTTGTAAGTTCTTTATCTATATTGGAAATGGTGTTGCAAGTTAATTATTGTGTATTTTATCTAATTTATCTTATCGGAATAACACACAATTTTAGAGTAATTGTTTCTAAACATCCGAATAAAATATTCAACATTATTGAAATTTGCGGATAAATTGGTTCGATTACTTATAACCGTAATAATAGTTTGTTTCGGCGTTGCCGTAAGAGCCGTAAAATCAGACACAACTCGGATAATTATAAACGAACCTGATTTGCAATTCGTTTGCAATTTGGCAGATCTAAATCCAATGTATACACTGGCTTTGATATGCCAACAATCAAAAAGTGAAAATAAACAACTAATATACCTAAGCTGTTTTAAAATTCCCGAAACCGGACACGCAAACGCAATAACGTGAAGCGATTGCTCAAGGGCGAAGCCTATCGTCCGTACCGGTTTTGGTTACACCTGTATCGTAAGGAGACGATTTCGTGACCAGGATTTACACTAATGTTCCAGCCATGATAGCGCGGACTAATTTGACCGGCAACATTGGGGCTTTGCAAACGTCATTGGAGCGATTAAGCACTGGATTTCGGATAAATAGCGGCAAGGATGATCCGGCGGGGCTTATCGCAAGTGAGATGTTGCGATCTGACATCACCGGCATCAAAAAAGCTGTTCAAAATACAGAACGCGCAAACATGATGATTGCTACCGCCGACTCCGCCTTGAATCAAGTTACAAGTCTTTTGAATGATATTCGAGGGCTGATCACAGAAGCCGCAAGCACCGGCACAATGAGCGCGGAAATGATTAAAGCGAATCAGTTGCAGATCGATAAATCTCTTGACGCAATCAATAGAATCGCAGCACAGACCACGTTTATGGGGAAGAAGCTATTGGATGGTTCGTTGGATTTTGATTTGCAAGGGATAAGCAGAAATGATTTGAGCGGGTTGGCGGTTCACGAGGTGATGTTTGGGGCAACGAAATCGCCGGTTGCGGTCAATGTCGCGGTTCGTGCGCCGGCGGAGAGGGCTTCTCTTTATTATATGAATCCTGCGTTGTCGGATGATATTTCGTTGACGTGGGGCGGGAGTTACGGGTTCACAACAGAATCGTTCGCAAGAGGCGCAAGCACACAAGCTATCGCCGAAAGAGTAAACGCCATGTCTGACTCAACAGGCGTTATCGCCGAAGTTGGTTCGGACGCGATTCAAGGGACAATTATCACGAGCAGTCTTGGAACGAATAACGACATTATTATTACGGCAGGTTCTGCGGGGACGAATGCGGGCAATATTGAAATTAAATATCTCAAGGGCGATTCGAAAGGTATTCGTGTTGAGTATCAGGAACCGATAGAGGAGGGTGCGCCGGCGAAGATGTTGGTTTACCTTCAGACTTCGGAGGAGCTTGCGGCTTATGCTGATGATATTGACAACACGCCGGGCGTAAACGATAACAACGCGCTAAAATTCATCGCGAACATTGAAGGCGCACAATACAACAACTCAAGCGTTCAATACGTCGATGGTAACTTCACGCAAGCAGCTTTTGGAAATGCTTCAACAAACCCCACCGAGCAAGCCTCGATGCCTTACGCCTATTACAATGATCTTGCAACAAACGCCAAAGCTCTTTTCGGTGATATAAATGGTCTTAGTAATTTTGGTTCATTGGCAGCAGGAACGGGACAATATTTTGCTGTTCAGTCAAAAGCCGGTGGAACGGATTACAACAATACAGCTATTACGTTTCTTTCAAGTACTCCGGGTAGCGGTCCCATTCCTGCCGGAAAAAAAGCCGCAGCGACGTACAACGCCGAAACAAAACAATTACAAATCTACGTTGATACGACGGCGGGAACAGGCGCAACACTACAAGATGTCAAAGACGCATTGCAATTGGAGGGGCATTTTGAGTTGACACCGTCTGATACGAGTATCCTGACAACTGCAGTAACAAGTTCTGACGTTTATAATACAGCAACTCCATTTGATCCGCTCAATCCTTCATCTGTTGCGGGCTATAGTAACACAAGTAACAGCGGCGGTGATGCGGGGACATTGTTTGTCGTTTTGCCGACAGATGGGCAAATTACAACGTATCCTGATGGAATTATTCCGGGTGTTACTGGTGGTGGGCTTGCTGTCGATAGTACTCCCGCTGCCGCAAAATATTTTCTCGAAAGCCAAGACTCAAGTTGGGACGGTTACAATATAATTTTTGCAGATAGCGGTTCTGGCAGCGGAGTAACGGACATTGGCATTTCGGGTAATAATATTACGGTTTCGTTAAATGGTACCGTAAGTTATAACGACATTCTTGCAGCATTGAATAGTGATTGGTCGAGTTATGCTGGCACAAAACCGTCTGGGGTTGGGCAATTGAATTGGTCGGATCAAAATGGTTCTCCCTTAACGTTGGCGAATACTGTTACGGTAGCTGATACTGATGCCGACGGTAAAAGTCTTGCATTCCCAGCTTCTCCGGTTACTCGCGACATCACCGCCAATGACATCTTAAAAATATTTAATCTCAATTCTCAAACGGGAAATAATTTGATCTCGTCGAAGGGCAGTGAGCGTGCGGCGAGTTTATTTACTGTTGAGAGGACGGCGGACAATGATGGAACGGGAAAGATCAATGTTTGGTGGTATTATACGGACGGTACCGGAAATTACGCGCGTACAACTTCTTCGTTTAACAAGGCATTTCAAAATGGGCAGAGCGGCGGTGAGATTGTTACGACTGCGGCGGAGTTGGTTACGGCGTTGAACAATTCCGCGTATTGGGGGCAAAGTATGTGTCCTGAGATGTTGCAGGAGCTTGCTCAATACAATGCCGGCGGTCAATATTTTGATGTTACCAATCCGCCGCCGATTTTGGCTCGTCTTGCGCCCGGCAATCACGGGTTATTTACTGTTAGCGCGTTTGAGGAGGTCGCGTACTATGGTGATCCGAATGACGGGACGGCGTTGCAATTTCTGGGCGACGAGAATTCGCCTGACATTCGGTTTATTGCTGATCGGACGGCTACGGAGATTTGGGCTGAGCGGACTACGGTGCCGGACAAGATCGATTTTGCACAAGCCGTATTGTCCGCGACCACGCCCAATGCAAGCATGGTGATTGTCGCGAATCAGAAAGGCGAACAGTATGACGACGTGCAGTTTGTCTTCAAGCGTGTGAGCGAAGCCGTGCAATCCGCGAGTTCTATTGACCGCAAGGACGGATGGGTTGAGTATGATCCTGAAGTTTCGCGCGCGGAGGCGTTGGCGACTTTCAAGAAATCTGACGGCACTGATATTGCCAACAGCGCATTCTTTATCACCGCGACGGAGAGGGGGGATTTGTACAATAATGTTGACGTTGTTATGACGCTAGCTGACGTGCAATCAGAACCGGTCAAGGTTTCTTTTGACACGAAGAGCAACCAGTTGCGCGTTTCGATAAACAGCGGGGACGCGGCGAATGTTACGGCGAATGATGTTATCGCGGCGATCAACGCTGCTAATGTCGGGTTCAAGGCGGAATTATCTTTTGCGCAACAGACAACCAATGACGGAACGGGAAAGATCGGATCGGATATTGGACTGAAGGTTGGGCAACAGACGAACATCACCAGTACGGGCGACACGGGCGGGCACAAGGGCGGGGTGGTTACGGTTTGGATGACTGATCAATTGGAGAGTGTTGATGCTGTGACGGGGGCGAAGGTGTATCGTGCGCCGACGGCGGAGGACGCGACGAGGTTGATTAGGGCTGATCAAGTTGTCGGGCGGATGTTCAGCGCGAGGAATTATTCAACAGGGGCAGCGTCTGGGACGGGGGCGATTGATTTTGTCAATGACGGACCTATTGTAACGGGCGGCGGTTTAGTTGAGCGGGGAGTGTTGACGGTTCATTTTCCGGTTGACAGCGGCGGGAATATTGCGACGACGGCGAAAGAGTTAGCGGACTGGTGGGATTTACAAGACCCCGAATATGTGGCGAATATTTCTGTGAGTATTGTTCGTCCGCCGGGTGCGCAATGGGATGAGTGCAATGATCCGTATGGGTACGGCAAGTTGAAGCCGACTGTGGAGGTTGGCGAGTGTGATGAGTTGATTGTCAATGACATTCAGTTTGTGGGGTGGAATGATTCGGTGGAGAAGCAGGTGGTTGTCCCGAAGTATTCGACGGGGACGATGACATCGGACAACGGGACGAATTCATCGTACAAGTTGACCGCGTTACGGCTTGGCAGTGAGTACAACGGATACACAATTCAATACATCAATGATCCCTCTATTTCGGGATATTTCAATGACAACTATGTCGTCGGTTCGGACGGCAATCCTTGTGATGATGAAGTTTGGCAAGGGCTAAAAATAGACGACTGCGGCAATCCGATTGTCCCGCAAACTTATTCAAACAACGGAATGTATCTTAATCTTGACACCCAATCGAAGATTATTACGATTCATGTTCGCGAGGGTGTTACGACGGCTTATGATATTGAGCAATTGATTGAGACTGATCCGTACACGCGGAATTTGTTCAAGGTTGACCAGCTTGGGACGGGGACGGGTGTGATTTCTTTGGAGGATGACACGCTTTTGACGAAGGACGGGACGGTTCCGCCGGGCGAGTTGAACGGGGCGAAGTTATTGTTTGGTTCGGACGCGACGGATTATTATTTGGTGTTCAAATCGCTTGAGTACGGGAGTGATAATTTTGTCAGTGTTGTTGCGACGGGTGTGGATGGGCAAGGGACATCGTTCAAGTTATACGATCCGGCGGGCAATGTTATGGAGAAAGTTTACGGCAAGGATGTTGACGCGACGATCAATGGTATTGCGGCGGGCGGCAAGGGGCTGGCGGTTTCGTTGAATACTGCGACTATTGCGTTGGATTTTGTCATGTCGGAGGAGGCGGCGACGACGGAGGGATACGGGACAACTTTTTGGGTAACAGGAGGAGGCGCGACATTCCAAGTCGGACCCGACGTTGTGTCGAACCAACAGATAAATCTTGGCATCCAAAGCGTGAACACGGCGGTTTTGGGAGGCGCGTCGGGCAAATTATTCCAGTTGTACAGCAACCAAGATGCCGAATTGACAAAAGACACAAACAAGGCGTTTAGAATTGTGGAGGAGGCGTTGTTAGCGGTAACGGAGACGCGGGGCAGGTTGGGGACGTTGCAAAAGGCAACATTTGAGACGAATGTCAATGTATTGAATGACACTTTGGAGGCATTGACATCTGCCGAAAGTTTAATCAGAGACACCGACTTCGCAGAAGAAACCGCCAACCTGACAAGAGCACAAATCCTAGTTCAATCAAATATCAGCACGCTAGGAATCGCCAACCAAATCCCCAATTACATGCTAGGGCTAATCGGGAGATAAAAACTCAAAAAAACATTTCCACAAATCAGTGGAATTTCTAAAAAATACCTCATCTTACGCACTCTCAGTAGAAAAGCCTGCAAGATATTCACCGTTTTTTAGCACTGCGGGAGTCTTTTGTGGAACGCGGGCATCTCGCCCGCAATAACAAAACGTCCCATGCGGGCGAGACACCCGCGTTCCTAAAATTACCAATTGATAAGCGTTCAAAGTCTAGTTGCTGAATGTTTGACAATCTCGCCTCATACGCTGTTGCGGAAAATGCTCTTTGACAAATTCTTCAGGCACTTTCTACTGAGAGTGCGTAGGGTGAGAAATTAATTTGTAACTATTCAGCCGAATGATTTAATTTATTTTTTGAACCGCGAAATACGCTAAAAGAGCACGAAAGGTCGCGAATAATTTAGTTTCGTGTCTTTTCGCGTAAATTTCGTGTTTTTCGCGTTAAAATAAAAAAATAAAAATCAAACGACTGAATAGTTACATTAATTTTATTTGAATTCGGTTGGCTTCTATCGGCTGTGGTGTTCTGAAAACCGGCTATAACGGAAAAGTGTCCCGTTTCCGGTTGGCGGCAGCGGGAATGTTGCCGTTACGGTGCTAAAGTGAGTTTTACGCAAAAGATACGACAAACGGAAGCTCTACTCTGAAACGACAATTCTTTGGCACGAAAGTTCCGCATACTGGCACGAAAGTTCCGCATACTGGCACGAAAGTTCCGCATACTGGCACAAAAGTTCCGCATACTGGCACGAAAGCTCCGTACAAAGGCACGAAAGCTCCGTGAAAAGTTACAAAAACTCCGTAGAGTTAATTGGAACCACCCCTACCCCCCCCGAAGGATGGGAATAATTCCCCTCCTTCGGAGGGGTTAGGGGTGGTTTGTTGGGGGTTAGGGGTGGTTTTTGAGGGGGTAGGGGTGGGTTTTGAGGGGTTAGGGGTGGTTTTTGAGGGGTTAGGGGTGATTTTTGAGCGGTTAGGGGTGGTTCCCACGCTAGCACATGCCTAGTATTGGGAAGTTTCTCCCAGCCACTCCCCACTTACCGCTAGCCGCTCACCACTTCCTACTTGCCGCTCGCCACTTACCGCTAGCCATTAGCCACTCACCATTTTAGGGCGGTGTCTTGTTTTCTTTTGTAACTATTCAGTCGTTTGATTTTTATTTTTTTATTTTACCGCGAAACACACGAAATTTACGCGAAAAGACGCGAAACTAAATTATTCGCGACCTTTCGTGCTCTTTTAGCGTAT
>JAIRWK010000101.1 GCA_031268995.1 Planctomycetaceae bacterium | reverse complement strand
GATTCAAGTAATTTCTCAACTATACCACGCTGGCATAATTATTCTCTTTGAGATTACTTTTCCCGATTTCAACAAATTGTCCCGATGACTTTTTGTTGTGTTCGCGTGTAATTTTAATTAGAGAGTGTTAAGCTAGTATTAAGATTTTGTTAAGATTAGATTAAGTTTTAGAATTTTTTTTTGCGGAGAAGGACACGGGAATATAACGAAGCTGCTATGAAATTCACTTTTTTTAACAGGATAACAGGATAGCAGGATTGTCAGGATATAATGAAATCCTGTCAAAAAAATAAAAACTGAATTTCATAGTGCGATGAGTATAAACCTTTTTCGCCTTTGCGGTGTTTATATTTTTTGGATTATTGATTCTATTGGTATTTTTACTGTGAAAATGGAACCTTGATTGGGATGGCTTTCGAGAGTTATTGTTCCGTTTAATCGTTCTACGGCGTGTTTTACAATTGCCAGCCCTAACCCAGTACCCGACACACGAACTCCATCTCTTGTTTTTGCCCTGTAAAACCGCTCGAAAACACGCGATTGCTCGTCCTCCGATATCCCGCAACCATTGTCCGAACACCGAATCGTAACCGCCCCCAACCCCTCAAACGTAAACGTTAACCGCACCAAACCACCCGTTGGCGTAAATTTGATCGCGTTGTCAACAAGATTTTGCAACACTAATTCAAGCCGTTTTATGTCAGTTAAAAAAGGTTTGCCCATAAATTCGGAATCAATAATTAACTGAATATTTTTGTCGGCAACTTTGGCAGAAAATAACGCTTCCAATTGATCTTTTTGATCATTTACTGTTGTTGTTTCGGTTTGTCCTGTTACCGTTTCGCATTCGGCATCATGCAACGAAAGTAAATCATACGTCAACGTCTCCAACCTTGTAATATGCCGGTCAAGAATCGCTACAATATCCCGAAACTCCGTTACATCATCACAAATCCCATCAGTAACATTGTCCAACGCCGCCCGAATCGTCGCAAGCGGCGTTCGTAATTCGTGCGACGTGTTCGCAACAAAATCCGCCTTCATCCGATTCGCCTCCGCTATCGCCGTTACATCATTGAACAATAACAACACCGCGATCCCCTCACAATCCGACTCAATCGGTACACCAATCTTTTCCGCATCAAGCGAATACTTCCGCTCGCCTATTTTCATATTGAGCAACTCCGATCTGGTTATTTCTACCGTAGCCGGTATTGGCGGTAGGCTGCGCCCTTGAACAATCGCCTCATGTTGTTGCAATTGCGTGTTCTGCTTCGGGAATTTTAAAACAGCTTGAGTATCAAAATTGCCCTCATCATCTTGAAAATAGAAATTTAGAACAGCCGAATATCGTAACAAAAATTGTATCGGCACCGGTTCAATTAACTCGCCCAACTCAAATAACCTCTTCGCCGATTCGTTGTAGTAAACGACATTGTTTTCCGCGTTCATCGCAAATACCGCGTCGGGCAAATTTCGTAAAATCGCTTGCAATTGTTCGCGTTGTCTTGAGATTGTTTCGAGTTGACCGACTACTGTTTTTTGCATTTGATTTATCGAGTTGATCAAATGCACCAATTCACGTGAAGCCGAAATTTGCCCGATTGGTTCAAATTTGCCCGCAGCAATACGACCGGCAGATTCGCTAATCACTCGCAACGGCTTGTACCAAACCCAAGTCAAAAATATCGAAAGTATCACCGCCGCAAAAAGCATAAAAACAAAACCCGTCAACACACCATAAAAAATATTACGCCGATCAGCAACTAAATCCGAAACCGGTAACGCCACCCGAACAACCCCCACAACCTCGCCCGAAAAATAAATCGGTGAAGCAATATACCTGTAACGAATCTGATTAGTTCGACTCAACCGTATCGATTCCGCGTACTTGCCGGACATCGCACTAATTATTTCAGGATGCGATTCCGTGTTGTGCAACTGCATTTTGTCCGCCGGATAATCAGAATCACCAAGCACACGACCATCCAATAAAACCACCGTCAAACGTAACCCCGCCGCCTTTGAATAAGTGTTACAATAATTCGCGACCAACTTGTCCGCATCATGCCAAGAACGCTCAAGATCATCCTTCACTACCGATAAACAATTATATTGAAATCGTAACGATAAATCAGACGCATAACGGTTCATGTCAGACGTTATACGCCAAAAACCAAAGCCAAGAATAAAACCTATCAGAAAAATATTGCCAAGAAATAAAGTCGTAAAAAAACTGTACGATTTCATATTTTATTTTTGTGGAAAGTTTTGAGTTTTTAGGAAAACACACACGCGGGGCATTGTACAACACACATTTCAATTACACAAGACACTGTATTTGCGGTAATTCAAGGAATTGTTCAAAGCTGTCTGGAAATTTTGGGGGAGTGCGTTATAATTGTGTTTGGTTTGTGCGGCTGTTGTCTTTTGTTGTTTTTGAAAGGCAATGGGGATGGTGGATATACCGTAGCCGGTAAAGCGATAGGCTTCGGTATAATTTGTTTTTGGCAATTCTCCTTAACTTGATTAAAAAAATGAAATATCTTATTACGGGCGGCGCGGGATTTATCGGTTCGAATCTTGCGAGGTATATTTTGGACAAAGGTCATGAGGTTGTTGTGTTGGACAATTTCGCGACGGGTAAGCGTGAGAATATTGCGGAGATAATTGACAAGATAACGCTTGTTGAAGGTGATATTCGGGACAAGTCGGCGGTTGATGTTGCGGTTTCCGGTTGTGTTGCGATTTTTCATCAGGGGGCGTTGGGGTCTGTGCCGCGAAGTATGGCGGATCCGATTACCTCGCACGATGCCAATGTCAACGGCACTCTCACCGTACTACAATCCGCCCGCGAAGCTAACATTAAACGGATAATCTTCGCCGCCTCAAGCTCGGCTTACGGTGAACAACCCGAATCGCCGAAAATCGAAACAATGCCGGTTTTGCCAATCAGCCCCTACGCCGCAAGCAAAGCCGCGTGCGAAGCATACTTGCAGGCATACGCCGCCGCCTACAAAATGGAAACGGTGTCATTGAGATACTTCAACGTCTTCGGTCCCCGCCAAGACCCGTTCGGTGCTTACGCCGCCGTAATTCCAGCGTTTGTCAGCAAAATCTTGCGAGACGAACAACCCGAAGTTTTCGGCGACGGCGAACAAACCCGCGATTTCTGCTACATCGAAAATGTATGTTACGCAAATTGGTTAGCAGCAAACGCACCGCCCGAAAATTGCAACGGACGACCAATGAATATCGCTTGTAACGCCGCAGTGTCCTTGAACCAAATCCTAAATAAATTGCAGAAACTCATGAACAAAACCGTAAAACCAATCTATAAACCACAACGCGCCGGAGACGTAAAACACTCACTCGCAGATATTGCCCTAGCCCAAAAAATGATAGCCTACAAACCACTCGTCTATTTCGACGAAGGTCTGGAAAAAGCAATAAATTGGTACACGGAAAATCTACGATGAGTTTTCAGAGAAATTAGGGACGGAAATATTATTGCCAGAAGAGTCAAAAATCCCCTTTTATGTTTTTTTGTTTTTGTACCTGTTCAGTTGATTTTAAATAACCACAGAGGACACAAAGAACACAGAGGGAAATTTTGAATGCGAAAATATACGAAAGAGTTGAAAATGAAATTTTCGTTTATTTCGTATTCAAAAAATTTATCTCTGTGTTCTCTGTGGTTGATAAAAATTCCATAGACTGAATAGTTACGACCAATTTAACCAATTTGTATCATTTTGAAGCAATTTTGGGCAAATTTGGTCTTTTTTGAATATTTAGGCGGGCAAAATTCGGCAATTGTAGAACAACAATTAGCGATTGTAGTCCTACAATTAGCGATTGTAGTCCTACAATTAGCGATTGTAGTTCTACAATTAGCGATTGTAGTCCTACAATTAGCGATTGTAGTTCTACAATTAGCGATTGTAGTTCTACAATTAGCGATTGTAGTTCTACAATTGACGATTGTAAGTTCTACAATTGACGATTGTAGTTCTACAATTGGCGATTGTAGTTCTACAGTCGGTGATTGTAGTTCTACAATTGACGATTGTAGAACTACAATTAGCAAAAATCGTTCTTCTTTTGGCAAAATCTACGTAGCTTTCAATCAAATCTACGCAGATTTCGGTAAAAGACATCTAGGGAAAATGTTCACCTGTTAGTTTCCAATTTCGCAGTCTGCGAAAAGGTAGGTTTTAGCAAGTTCCCAGCGGTTAGTTGGCTTCTCCGCCGCTGCTGGTACTCATTGCACGCCAAATTCCAAGCGTGATGTTGTCATTTATATAACGGACACTGCCGTCACCATTACAAACATTCACGCCGCTTACGTGTTGGCTTGTTGCCTTCAGGAAACCGCGGGCAATTCCACTTGTAGCAGGAGTGAAATTGACACTTGCGTAACCGCAAGCGTTTTTCTGATTCGGAGTCAGATAAGCGTTATAAACCGAATGGTCCCAACGGCTCGATAACCACGACTCACAACGGTTCTGTTTGCCCGCAATAGTACTCGCCGCCGCTGTCGCCGCAACTAAATCAGGGTCTGCCATGTCTGTAGCAGGATCATCAGTATTTAACGTGAGACGGCTGCAAACGATTGCATTAGGGGCTTGCCCGCCTAAAGACTGATTAACCGCCAATGCTTCCGATAGCATCATCGTATTACTTGTTCCATCCGTCATTGATTCAAATCCGTGGTCGCCATTACTGTTTTCACAAGTGTGACCAGCTGATACGGCACCTTCACTGCCTGAATTGCTTGCCCTATAAAATACGCCGTCTAATTTGGTGGGAACATCAGCGGAAGTAGCGGGAGAAGTAGCTCTAAAGATTGAATTTACCCCTGTTCCCGAACCAACGCAGACAACATAATTTCCGGGAGCCCAGCCGCCTTGTATGCTGTTAAGGCTATAGTCGCCGGAAGACGGGCAAAGAATACACGCAAGTTTAACGGCTTTAATATCGTCGTAATACGGATTAGCAGACGATTTGAAATGACCGGTTGTAATTTGCGAGAAATCTTTTCCCATAGCAACATTCGCGGCTTCAATAAACGGCAATAATCTTGCCAGTGCGCTGGCGGTATCTTTGTTTTCATAGACCTCTGGTGCGCTCAAGTTGGCAGGATTCGAGTTTTTTTCCGGACCTGTACCAAACCGCAGCCCGTGCGGAGGAATGGTGTTAAATGCGTCATGGTGGTTGTGTACTGCAAGCCCCCATTGCTTTTCGTTGTTTGCGCAACTCATTCGTCTTGCGGCTTCGCGTGCCGCTTGAACGGCGGGAAGCAACAGGGCGATCAAGACGCCGATAATGGCAATGACGACCAAGAGTTCGACAAGCGTGAAGGCTTGCCTTACCTTCTTACCCCCCCCCCCCCCCTCATATTAACAATTCTACCTATTTTGACATTGTTTTTCAAAATTTGGCGGAAATATTGGGTGGGGTTGGTGAGTAGTTGGTTTAGTTTTACGAAAAATTTTCGTACTGACATGATTTTTTTCCTTTAACTGTTAAAGGTGGTTTTGAAACATTCGCCCCGTTGCTCCAACAGGACGACATTTTGCCGACCGCTCTAAGTTTGAGTCAGCAAAAATGTAAGTTGCTAAATTAAAACACAACTCCCAATTTCCGTCAATGGGGGAGTAATACCCATTCCCCGCCCCGCTCCCAAAAACCAAATTCCAGATCAAATAACTACTTATATCGCATTAACACAAAGAGTTTCAGAAATCCAAATTCAAAGATACTCCCCAAAACACAAAAAAGAAAAGAGAAGATTTTTTTTAATCAGCACGCAGATAACGCGGATTCGTTAGGGATAATCGCAGATCAAATTTTACTTTCTGATCTTGCGAGTATCTCTTCTAAATCCGCGTCGTCTGCGTGCTATACCGTAACCGGTAGGGCGATAGTATGAAGGCAGTATAGCTTTAGTGTAGGTATTGAAAAAACGGGCAATGTTGTTACAATTCTTGCCGTGTTGGTTGATGTATACCGATGCCGGTATGGGCGGTAGGCTTCGCCCTTGAGCAACTGCTTCACGTTGTTGCGCTACCGTAATTAGCTTCGGGAATTTAAAACAGCTTGAGTATATAACCCTAACTTGCCCGAAACATTTGAGGAATTGTTGACCAAAAATATTGAGCGTGTTGTTGAAATCAATACACGAAATTGACAATATCCCAAAATGTAAACGGCTTAACAAAACAAAAAAATAATTATGCACTTTCACAAATTGATTAGCGATTTGAAGGAACAGAGCGACAATAAAATAGTGTTGCTTGTCTCCGATGGTATTGGCGGTTTGCCGATGAAAACCGGCGGTTTGACCGAACTCGAAACCGCCCACACCCCACACCTCGACGCACTCGCTAAAGCCGGCGTACAAGGTCTCTCAACACCCATCAAACCAGGTATCACTCCCGGAAGCGGACCAGGTCATCTCGGTCTTTTCGGATATGATCCGTTGGAGTTTGTTATTGGTCGCGGCGCGCTTGAGGCGGCAGGAATCGGCTTTGAAATGCAAGACGGCGATGTCGCTATTCGCGGTAACTTTTGCACGGTTGACCAAAACGGCAACATCACCGATAGACGCGCAGGACGTATTCCGTCCGATGAAAGCGCGAAAGTTGTCGTTAAATTGCGGGCGGTGAAAATCGATGGCGTCGAAATATTCGTCGAACCGGTCAAAGAACACAGGTTCGTGGTAGTATTCCGCGGCGTAAATTTGGGCGATGCCGTCAGCGATACCGACCCGCAACGAACAGGTGTCCCGCCGCTAGAACCAGTTGCTCAAAACGACGCAAGCAAAAAAACAGCTAAAATCGCAGCCGATTTTTTCAATCAAGCAAAACAAATCCTCGCCAATGAACCCAAAGCAAATTGCTTGACAATGCGCGGTTTCGCACACAAACCACACATGCCAAGTTATAAAGAACTCTACGGTTTGAAGGCGGCGTGCATCGCGGTCTATCCAATGTACAAAGGTTTGGCAAGTTTCGCGGGCATGGAGCTTGTGGGCAAACCCGCAACATTGGAAGAAGAAATTGACGTGCTTGAAAGTTCGTGGAAGGATTACGACTTCTTTTTTGTCCACTTCAAATACACCGATAGCCGCGGTGAAGATGGTAACTTCGACGAAAAAGTCAAAATGATCGAAGAGCTTGACAAGATCGTCCCGCGTATTGTTGCCCTCAACCCCGCGGCGTTAGTTGTAACCGGCGACCACAGCACTCCGGCAAAAATGGCTTCGCATAGTTTTCATCCTGTTCCGACGTTGATATTTTCAGATCTGGCGCGACCGGATGGTTGCGAGCAATACGGTGAAAAATACGCCGTAACGGGCGGTTTGGGACATTTTGAGGCACAGTATATAATGTCTCTTGCACTTGCCCATGCCGGAAGATTGGGAAAATTCGGCGCGTAACACATCGCCCAAAAAATAATTTTTCCCAAAATAAAAAAGTGGCGAGTGGCAAGTGGTGAGGAGAAACTTCCCCGATACCGGATGCGTGCTAGCATAAAACCACCCCTAGCCCCTCCAAAGGAGGGGAATAATTCCCCTCCTTTGGAGGGGTTAGGGGTGGTTCCCCTTTGAGTATAAAATATAATGTCTGATAAATTGGTTCAAAAATTATTTGAAACATCTGATCTCAACGACACAGAGTTAATGACATTGTTGGAGTCTGATATTTTTGATGCGGGGCTGCGTCGTTTTGCTGATATTGTGCGGCGGTCGTATTACGGGACGGATGTTTATATCAGAGGTTTAATCGAGATTTCCAATTATTGCCGAAACGATTGTTATTATTGCGGAATACGCCGAAGCAATCGATATATTGAACGCTACAGATTGACGAAGGAAGAAATTCTGAATTGTTGCGAGATTGGCTATGAGCTTGGCTACCGTACTTTCGTACTTCAAGGAGGCGAGGATAATTTTTATACAGACAAAATAATTTGCGAAATAGTTGCCGAAATACGCAATAAATATCCCGATTGCGCAATCACACTGTCGCTAGGCGAAAAATCTTACCAAAGCTACAAATCATTCTTCGATTCCGGCGCAAACAGATACTTGCTCCGACACGAAACAGCGGACGCGGAACATTACGCCGTCTTGCACCCGCCCGACATGCAACTCAATAACCGCAAAAAATGCCTCCTTGCCCTCAAAGAAATCGGCTACCAAGTCGGCGCAGGTTTCATGGTCGGTTCGCCGCACCAGACAACACAAAATATCCTCGCCGACCTCCGCTTCCTGCAAAACCTAGAACCGGCAATGATCGGCATAGGTCCATTCATCCCGCACAGCCAAACTCCATTTCAATATTTCGAGAACGGCGATTTACGTTTGACGTTGCGGTTGATTTCTATTTTACGTCTTTTGTTCCCTTATGCGTTGATTCCGGCAACTACTGCGCTTGGTACGATTGATCCGTTGGGGCGTGAGTTGGGAATAGTGTCGGGGGCAAATGTTGTCATGCCGAATTTGTCTCCGGTTGCAGTGCGAAAAAAATACGAGTTGTATGACAATAAAATTTGCACCGGCGAAGAAGCCGCCGAATGCCGCAGTTGCCTTAACAAAAGAATCGCCTCAATAGGATTCAACCTCGTTACCCACATCGGAAACGTGAAAGATAAAAAAGCAGATGTGGTTCAGGTTTAGTACGGTATGGTTGCCCCCCCTATTGACGGAAAAAATAGTAGCAATATACTATTCCCGCGATTGCTAGTTAGACCTGACAAACAATAAGACGAAGTTGCCCAATGCCGAAAGTTATGGGTTTGGCGGTTTTGTTTAGTTGTTTTATTCCGTGCGGAGTTGAGATTATGTTGCGGCGTATATTTTAGGGTTTATGCGTTTTGCAAGTTTGGTTTTCAATATTTGGGCGGCTTTTTTGTTGGCATCGGATTTAACCGTAATCGCAAAACGAAATAACAACGTGATTGATGTTGGTTGGGAGTTTTATTTTGAGTTTCGGATCATGGTTTTAGGGTTCTGTGATTCGAGAAGTTGAAGTAATAATGACGAAAGCAGAGAGCTGTCATTGATCCAAAATTGCTTAACGGTCAAATGTTTCAAACAAGAACATTTGATTTTTGGAGAATGACGGTTATTTTTTGGTTTCAACAGTTCACGATATCAAACACCGCGTTAGATTGTTTTTGAATTGTTTGGATTGTTATTTGCGAGGTGTTTGTTGACGTTTCCTGATTCGTTTGGTGTTGTACCTTTTTTTGGTTGGAACCGCTTCATAGGGTTGGCGGTTTGGGTTTTCGACATCAATTGATTTGATTTTCCGATTCGGTTTTTTGGTATTTTCCGCTGAGTCGGTTTATTGGATTTGAGTTGGGCAAGTTGAATCGGCAAACAATAATAATGATCCGGCTCGTTGGCGGTATGTGGAGGTGATCAAAAAGTTTTGCTCCGATTGCCTTTTTCGTACCGCCGCGAGTTTTTTTTCGTGTGTTCAATATTTACAAATTTAACAAATTTATACTCAAGCTGTTTTGAAATTCCCGAAGCTGAACACGCAAGCGCAACAATGTGAAGCGGTTGCTCAAGGGCGAAGCCTATCGCCCTACCGGCTACGGTATAACAAAATTAACCGTGTACCGAAAACGCTTAAAAGCTCGGCTAATCAACAACAAATTCCGCCGAAAAACTAAAGCACAAACGGTAAACAAACCAATTAAATTAGAGGAGAAATTATGAGAGTATCAGTTATTTACTGGAGTGGAACGGGCAACACTGAAACAATGGCACAACTTATCAAAGAAGGCGCGGAATCGACCGGAGCAGAGGTTTTCCTTAAGCCAGTGAGTGAGGCGAGTGAGGAGGATATTACGGGTGTAGATGTATCTTTTTTGGGCTGTCCGTCAATGGGGGACGAGGCGTTGGAGGACTCGGAGTTTGAGCCGTATATTGCGAAGGTTGAGTCTCTTGTTGGCGGCAAGCGGCTTGGACTTTTTGGCTCGTATGGTTGGGGCAGTGGTTTATGGATGGAGAATTGGTCGGAGAGAATGCGTGGAGCTGGGGCAAAACTTGTGGGTGATTCTTTGATCGTCAATGAAGCACCATCTGGCGAAGACATCGAAAAATGTAAAAACTTCGGCAAACTACTCAGCTAACACTCAAAAAACGCAATCATTCCAAAGTTCATTTTTGAATATACTCAGGCTATTTTTAAAAATCAGCACGCAGACGACGCAGATTTGTTGGGGGATATTCGCAAGATCAGAAAAAAATCCGATCAGCGATCATCTTTACAATCTGGTGTTATCTGCGTGTTGATTTTTTAAAAAGTAAGAAGTTCTCGCAATATTATTGAGGTAAGTTTGGGGAAATTGCCAATATCAAGTTTGGACTATTTATGCCGTGTTGGTATATTGACTGTTCTGTTTGATTTGCGACAATGATTCGTCTGTCGGCTTGGATGATGTTTAGGGATGAGAAATATTATTTCTAGCTCACGTTTGGATAGTATACCGTAGCCGGTAGGGCGATAGGCTTCGCCCTTGATCAACCGCTTCACGTTGTTACGCTTGCGTATTCCGCTTCGGGAATTTCAAAACAGCTTGAGTACATACCGTAGCCAGTGGAGTGAAGCCTGCCGTAAATACCGGCTTTGGTATAACAATAAATAACTTTTTTCCTAAAAATGAAAAAATATCAAATATCAAAATTGTTGACTTTTTTTTGCGTGATTCTTTTTGTGATTTCGGTTTGTTTTTCCGATGTTGCGTTTGGTCAAAATAGATTTTATTTGGAAACAATTCCAGTGTTCGACGGCGGACGGACAATGCCTTTTTCGTCTTTTGCCCGACAACTTGTCTTTGAAATTTGCGGCACAACAAGACCATTTATCAACCAAGATACATCAGCTATCGCCGAACTTGACCGCATCGTCGAAAATCAACGGTTGCTCGAATCTTCTAACCCCGCCGCCGACGAACAACAACGCACCGAAAACCAAATCAATATCATCCCCGATATTAGATCAATTGATACCGGACTCGGCGCAGTCGCGGAGACATTGCGCAACGCTAAACACAACGTAACGACAAACCGCATCGAACGAATCCCCTACATGACCGGAAAACAAGCCCGACAAATCTCCGACCGAATCCGCACTCTTATCCCGCCGCAAGGACGCTATTTTGACGCATCTGATCTTCTGCTCTCTTGGATGATCGAACCTGAAATCTGGGATTTCATTCCAATCATCAGCCTCCCCGAATCAGAGTACCGGCAAATGCAAGGCTTTCCAATAATCAATAACGCAGGTCAACCACTAAACCGCGTTGCAATATTTCAACTCAAAACATCCGAGAACTTCAAACAACGCCATTTTGAACTCTCGCAAAAACAACAAAACCCGTCAAACCCTGAATTGTCCGACACCGACAAAATCACCGAACGCACACTCACCGCACTCTACACCTTCGAAAACCTAACCTTCGATCCCCGAAAACACGATCCCGATAAAACCCTCGAAATACTTCAAAACGCCGTGCCAAAATCATTTCAAATCGCTGAATTGGCTTGGAACAACTTGCACAAACTCGGAAATGATCCCAAAAATTTACCCACAACAAACGAAAACCAAGAATCCTTACACCCAACCTCAAAACGTTGGAGCGAAATTTATGTTGTGCTAAAACAGTTGACCGAAAATTTTGCCAACAACGCTAACTCCGAACAAAGACAAATCCCAAATCTCAAAACAGTCGAATCACGGTTTGAAAAAATTCTTAAACTAATTGAATTGAACATCGCCGAAAGCAACGCCTTCATGCAACAAATTTATCCGCCCAAAATCCCCGCCCAAAATCCCGCCATAACATCAAATCCAAACCGAAACTCCGCGCAAAATCCGGTTGCGAGATCAGTTATTAAACCCGAATCGATTTTGCCATTGCTATTCGCCCGACAAAACCTCGCACAAAACGAAAACGAAATTCGACAATACATCCTCGCCTACAATTACTCGCTCAAATCATTGCACCGTGAAATCGAAGCGGCATATATTTCCCTCTACGATAATGGGCGAACATTGCGAATCATGCCGATTGTTTCATCGCAAACATTGGGTGATGTTGATGCGGAATATGCGGTGAATCCTTGGGCTTCGTTGCGGCTAATTTTGAGCGGCGGCGAACACGCGATCAGACGATTTATTGATCCCGATTTCAAATTGCCCAAAGAACAAGAAATTGCTCCACAAACACCAGACCCAGAAATTGACCCACAAAAAAATACCGAACAAAAAAAAGTAATTGATAACGCACCATCCATCAGCGGAATGCTCTCAACCGTTCCATCGCCGGAAAATCCAAAACCAAATCCGCCTTCGCCCGAATCAAAAACCGAAATCCAAAACACTCCAACTTCCAATCCAAACGAGGAAAATAAAACTGTTGCGGTTGATGTTGCGGAGACGAAAACGAACGCGGAAGAAACGGACGAAGCGGTTGATATTTTTTACGGCGCGGATGTGGATATTTATTCGCGTCCCAATTTTTCGCAGATGGAAAACAACTTGAATCCCTATTCAAATCAGATAATGTCGTTGCGAATCACTATTCTTGACAGTCTCTACTCAACATTTGCTGCTCCCACTCGCACAGGTGCCGCAGCACAATTTCAACAGGTTTGCCAATCGCTCCAAAACACTATCCGCGAATGCGCGTTGCGAATAGAAGTTCATCGGCAACAATTGGTCGAAAGCGATGATCAGTTGTCCGCTGAGATGCTGAACAAGACGCGATATCCGATTTATGAAGAGGTTGGTATGGAACATTTTTATTTTTCGTTGTCGCCATTTTTTTGGATGATGATTTTGGCGTTGGGGGCAATTGTGTTTGGTTTGATTGCAATCGTTGCCGCTGTCTTGTGGCGTGAAATCACCGCAACAGTTAACACCCCAAGCGTCAAAAAAATCAGTGAAGAAGAATCCGCAATCGAAACCGGAAAAGCATCAGTCGCGGAATTGTCCGGCATCAAATCAGGTATAAAATCCGGCATTAAGTCCGGTGTAAGAGCAAGTGTAAAATCCGGCATCCGACCAAACTCACGCTCAGGAATAAGACCGCCGGAGAAAAAATCAGGCACGTCAACAACAACCGATAACAACGACGCAAATAATATTTTGGAATCAATTGTCGCGCCCGGATTCAACACCGAAACAACACTTGACCCCTACGAAGATAAAGCAATCGGTACACAATCGCAAGTTGACAAAATGACGGTCGGCAACTTCACCATTTGGCAAGATGATTCGGAAGATTACACGAATTCGGCGGAAGAGGTGGTGCTTTGGGTTGGTGTTGGATTTCTTTTGGTTTCGATAATTGTTGCGTTTATTGGTGGGATGTTGCGGGCGTGGATTTCCGGTTGGGCGCCGGTTACGAACATGTACGAAACGGTAATTTTGATGGCGGTTTCGGCGGCAATTCTAGGAATTTGGTACACGCTCTATCCGCTTGTTCAACCTGCATTCTCGCTTGCTTGGCGTTACACCGAATTTCCAAATTTGTCCCAATTGAGTTCAGCATTCGCCAATAACTCCAAAACCAATTCAGAAAATTTTGAAACAGATAAACCAGCAACAAAAACAAACGAATTGTACAGTGATCCGTTCATGGAAAAATTCGAAAACAGCAAACGTCTAACACTAACACGCCAACTTTTCTTGGCTGTGCCGCGAATTATTTTGATGGTGATTACGCTCTGTTTTTTAATGTGGGTTTCGTATGGCGACGCAACAGGTTCGGTTAGCTGGTTCGCTAATTTTTCTGAATCAATTTCGATGTTAGATTTTATTGATCTGGCGGTGGTACTGGTAAGTATAGGGGCAATTGTGTGGTTCGTTCCGCATATTATTTTGTCGATGGCAATATTTTCGTTGTTGTTATTTTTTGATTCGGATTCGGTTGCAACTTCGCTTGGCATATATTCACAATCCGAGAAATCAATATCGACCAACGCCCAACGCGGTAACTCGTTGACCTCCGTATTCTCCGGCGAAAACGCTTCGGCAAACGGTTTAACGCTAGACAACAGCGGCGCGGCATGGTTTCAATCAGCACGAAATAAAGTACTTGACCGTAAATTATTTTTGATCGCGGCGGCAACAATAGTTTTCCTCGCTGGCTTTTTCGCCTACGGCAACACGGCACAACTTAACCCGAATTTCAAACCATTGACGGCGGTATTGCGTAGTAATTTTTGGTTGACGGTTCATGTGATTGCGATAATTGTTAGTTATGCGGCGGCGTTTATTGCGTGGAGTATGTCGGCGATTGCGCTTGGCTCGGTGATATTCGGGCGTTACGAAATCAAATTAGTACGAGGACGAAGAGAACTAAAGTTTCCGGCAATGTTCGAAATGTTCGTGCCGTCGGTTTCTCATTTGTTACGTTTTTCGTTATTGTTTTTGGCAGCGGGGACAATATTGGGTGCGCGTTGGGCGGATTATTCGTGGGGGCGTTTTTGGGGGTGGGATCCCAAAGAAGTGTGGGCGTTGATTACAATTTTATTTCTCGTGGTAATCTTGCACGCAAGAATTGCAAAATATTACGGAAAGATCGGAGTTATTGTTGGGGCGTTATTTTTATCGATTGCGGTAATCATGACGTGGTACGGAATAAATTTTGTATTCAAAGGTAGCATGCACTCATACGGAGGAGGAGCCGCGAACGCCGCAACACTATTCTTGCTGGTTTTCATCGCAATAAATCTATTGTGGGGAATTGCAGCAATCGTAAGATATAAATCAGAATTAAATAGATAAAGCATCGCCCAAAAATAATTTTCCCCAAAGTGGCAAGTGGCTAGGAAAAACTTCCCAATATCGGATGTGTGCTAATATATACCGTAGCCGGTAGGGCGATAGGCTTCGCCCTTGAACAACCGCTTCGCGTTGTTGCGTTTGCGTGTTCAGCTTCGGGAATTTTAAAGTAGCTTCAGTATAAAACCACCCCTAGCCCCTCCAAAGGAGGGGAATAATTCCCCTCCTTTGGAGGGGCTAGGGGTGGTTCCCTTTAAATTAATGGTAACTCATGTTACGCACGATACGGAAATGATGGTGATTATTCCGTCGATTGATAGAAAAAAGGTAAAACATTGTTCGCGTCCCGTTAGGGACGGAATGTTGGTAGAAACACGCGATTAAAAAAAACGCCGTCCCGTTAGGGACGGAATATGAGGATATTTCAAACGGTTTAGTTTTAATCACATTATGTCCCTACGGGACACGAAATATGTTTTTACCATATTTTCTACCAACATTTCGTCCCTAGCGGGACGAGGAAAATACGTCTGGTTATCACCGATGCGTAACATGAGATGGTAATTTTATTTTAGGGAAACGTCCAAAGAAAATTTTGTTCTCAACACCTTCCCAAAAATAACAGTGAAAAAAATCTCAACAGTCCTAAAAGAAGAATACAACCAAATAATAGAAATTTGGGAATTATCCGTAAAAGCAACACACGATTTTTTGTCGCACGATGATTTTGATTATTACAAGCAAATGATTGAAAATAAATATATCGACAATGTTCAATTATATGCGGTGAGAAATGATGTTGATAAAATTCTTGGTTTTATGGGAATTTTGGATGATAAGATTGAAATGTTGTTTGTTCGCCCTGAAGAGATGCGAAAGGGGATTGGAAAATTTTTGGTTGATTATGCTATTGGCGAATTGCGAATTAAAAAAGTTGATGTCAATGAGCAAAACGGAGATGCGATTGCTTTTTACAAGAAGTGTGGATTTGTTGCTTATGAAAGAATGGACAAAGATAACGAGATGAAAAATTATCCAATACTAAAAATGCAATTACACTAAAACCGTAATCAAATCAGCACGCAGATATACTCAAGCTGTTTTAAAATTCCAGAAGCTGGACACGCAAGCGTAACAACGTGAAGCGGTTGTTCAAGGGCGAAGCCTATCGCCTTACCGGCTACGGTATAGCGCTGATTCAGACGGGATAGTCGCAAGATCAGAAAATAAAAATTGATCTGCGACCATCTTTTAGAATCTGCGTTATCTGCGTGCGAAAAACCACCTACGGTACAAAAAAACACTCCGGTTTACCAATGTATTATTATCGGAGCAAGATAAATTTACATTGTGCCGGAGTGCGTAAATATGTCGAAAATTGAAAAAATCAACATATTAAAGTGAATGTCATTATATCGAACTAACTTTTATTTTCTTTTGGTGTGTGTTGTCTTGGTTTCTTAGGCGGTTCATTTTTACCAATGCCTTTTTTGTTGCGTTCCGGTTTAGCAATATCTGGTTTGGCGAAATGTTTTTTGCCATCGAAGTCTCTTGCTAATTCATTTTTCTTTTTGCCGAAAGAATCGCGTTTGAATTGTTTGCCGTCAGGTTTATTGGCTTTCCCGTGTTCATGTTTCTTTGGCAATGCCTTTGCAATTTCTTTATGTTGAAATCCTTTGGGGGCAAAACCAAATTCACCTTTTGGAAAACCTTGTCCGTGATAACGACCAAATTCGCCTTTTGGAAAACCTTGCTCGTGATAACGACCAAATTCACTTTTTGGAAAACCTTGCCTGTGATAACGACCAAATTCACTTTTTGGAAAACCTTGCTCGTGATAACGTTCACCTTTTGGAAAACCTTGTCCATGATAGCGACCAGATTCGCCTTTGTGGAAATTTTGTTTTTGGTGATGTCTGGTTTGATTAAATTTTCGTCCTTCGCGTTTTCCTTTATCAAATTTTTCACCAGCTGCAACGCCATCTTTAAATCCGCGTTCGTATGCCGCTTCAATTTGTTGAGCAACATTAGCACGAACATCTTTTTGTAATTTACCTTGCCTATCATTTTCGCGAGTTTTATCGTGATGACCTTCGCGAGCAGGTTGGGCGTTAACAATACCGGAACTGACAATGCAAAAGCAAATAGCCGTTCCTAAACAAGTTGACACAATAGTTTTTTTCATTTTTTTATCTCCTTAATGAGAGTTTCTGATTTATTATACCGAAGCCGGTACAATACAGTTGGTAATTAGTATTTGGTCTTAGTTGTTTCTTCGGCAAAGTCCACATTTATACCGAAGCCGGTATGGGCGATAGGCTTCGCCTCTGAACAACCGCTTCGCGATGCTACGCTTGCGTATCCAGCTACGGGAATTTCAAAACAGCTTGAGTATACCTGTTTAAAGAACAACTAACCTCAAACAGTATTTTTTGTACATCAATATTTGATCCACAATCATTTGTCCGATACTGATCTCAAAAAATACGACATGAGACCTATAAACCGTTGTTTACGAGATGGGTTTCCCTAAAAAAAAACTTTTTTATTTTTTGTATTTTATGGAACTTTCCCCAAACCTACTTTAATAATGTTGCATGAACTGTTATACTGAAGCTACTCTAAAATTCCAGAAGTTGAACACGTAAGCGCAACAACGTGAAGTGGTTGTTCAAGGGCGAAGCCTATTGCCCTACCGGCTACGGTATACCTTCTCTCATTTAAATAATCAGGCACGCAGACGACGCAGACTTGGAGGAGATATTCGCAAGATCGGAAAATAAAATCTGATCCGCGACTATACTGAAGCTACTTTAAAATTCCTGAAGCTGCGGTAAACCTGTAGCGCAGAGCGTTGGGCAAGCGCAACAACGTGAAGCGGTTGTTCAAGGGCGAAGCCTATCGCCCTACCGGCTACGGTATATCTTTCCCAAATCTGCGTCGTCTGCGTGCTGATTATTTAAAATACATTGTAACTCACCGATGATAATTTTGGGAAGTTCATTTTGAGTATTGCGTTTGTTTTTTGAAATTGTTATAATTGAGTCGCTTGGAAATTACCGATAGCCGAATACGGAATCACAACAGCGTAAAACGGTTGTTCAAGGACGATGCTTATCGCTCATGTTGGCTATGGTATATTCTTAAAATTTTAACCATTTTATTAATTGAGGATAAAATATGAGAAAGATATTTTTGTTGGTGTTTGTTTTATTGTCGGCTTTGGAAACTCTTTGGGCGAAGGATGTTGTTTCGGGGAATATTGCGCCGTTGGCGACGGTTTCCGCAAACTCCGAATATAGCCGGAATTACGCGGCAAAATTTGCCGTTGACGGTGTGATTCCCGATATAAACAGCCGCTTCGCCGACATCAATCATTGTTGGTGCGTTAATAACGAAACGGCGAAAAATCACGGCGAATTGATTTTGCAATGGTCGCAACCGATTGATGTTGC
>JAIRWK010000340.1 GCA_031268995.1 Planctomycetaceae bacterium | reverse complement strand
TAGATAAACCAATGATTGTTTATAATCCGACACTACGACGGCAATTTGCCGAAAAATTAGGAAATGTGCTAATACAAACAAAAGACAAAATCAATTTTAGAAATCAGTTTTACAAAATGCCGTTAATTCACACTCGTTCTAAATTGGTTGCGGAATGTGTATTTGTTCTTCTTGCGCCCGCAGTAGACGCGGCAAGAAAAGCTTTCGAACGTAATTATGCGGAAGATACGATGTTGCGTGTTGCGATGATGTCGGAGCGTTATCATTTGGCAAACGGTAAATATCCTGACAAACTCGAAGACCTTGTACCGAAATATATTGACATGGTGCCGATTGACCCGTGTACCGGACGCACAACGTTCGTTTACAAACTACGTAGCTCAATAAAAGAATCCGAACCTGAACCCGACACCAAACAACCAACAGAAACAACAACAACAACAAACAAATCGCCCGAACCGCTAAAATTTCCATACATTTTGTACTCGCTAGGTCACGACGGCAAAGACGACAACGGAATAAGACAAAACAGCGGCAAAGATGGATTCGATCTGGTTTTTTAAGAATCTCTGAGGGGAATTTTTAAAACCATTTTAAAAAATCAGCACGCCGCCGACGCAGATTTGGAGGAGATATTCGCGAGATCAGAAAATAGAATCTGATCCGCGATTATCCCTAAGGAATCTGCGTTATCGGCGTGCTGATTTTAAAATCGACCGAATTTGAAATAATTTGTTTTTGGCAATTTTTGGCAAATAGTATACTGAAGCTACTTTAAAATTCCTGAAGTTGAACACGCAATCGCGACAACGTGAAGCGGTTGTTCAAGGGCGAAGCCTATCGCCCTAACGGCTACGGTATATTTTTCAAAAATTCCCTTTTGAGAGGTCATGCACAAATCGTCAATTATGCACAAAATACTTTTTGTAATACCGACGCTTGATCGTTCAGGTGCGGAGAAGCAATTGGTGCTTCTTGCTTGTAATCTTCCACGTGATAAATTTGAAGTGGAAGTGGCGGTGTTGACTCGCGGCGGCGAACTTGAGTCGGAACTTGCGAAATACGGAGTGAAATATCATTTGATAGACAAACGCCTCAAAATTGACCCGTTTGCCCTCCGCCGCCTCAAAAATGTTATCCGACAATTTCAACCCGATATCGTACATACATGGCTATTCGCTGGCAACTCTTACGGACGTTACGCCGCTATTTCATGCGGTGTTAAACATATTATTGCGGGTGAGCGATGTGTCGATTTGTGGAAGGGCAAGTATCATTTTTTGATTGATAAATATCTTGAACGCCGAACGGATTTTATTGTTACAAATAGCGAAGGCGTGAAAGAATTTTATGCACAACACGGATTGCACGCAGAAAAATTTGCAGTGATTCCAAACGCCGTTATTGCGCCGGAATCTAAAACTATTCCATTTAGCCGAGATGAGTTTCTTGATCGTTTGGGCGCGTCGGACTCCAAACCTGTCGGCGAATACGTTTCGGTAATTAACCCTAAATACGATCACGAACACGACACATATTTTCCGTTATCAAATGAGTTGCCGGAGCGGCAGCGACCGTATATTATTGGGATAGTTGCGAGGTTGTGGGCGCAGAAGCGGATTACTGATGCGTTGTGGATGTTCGAATCAATGCGGTTTCTTAATTTACATTTTCATGCGGTCGTGATTGGTGACGGTCCTGAACGCGATATGTTGTTGCGTTATCGTGATGAGTGGGGACTTGCCGATTGCGTTCATTTTCTCGGACACCGCAACGATGTATCCCGCATAATGCCAAACTTCGACCTGCTGCTAAATATCAGCGAATACGAAGGACAATCAAACTCAATTCTCGAAGCAATGACATTCGGGATTCCTGTTATAGCAACAAATATTTCAGGTAACAATGAACTCGTTGTTGACGGCGAGACGGGTATTTTGATACCGGATTCGGGCAACGATTTTCGTAAACTGCGCCGTGATTTTGTCAAAGCCATCTTAACATTGCTAGAAAATAAACCACGCCGAATCCAAATGGGACTAGCCGCAAAAAAACACGCTACAGAACATTTTAGCTTAGAAAAAATGATCGAAAGACATGTTTCGTTGTATGATTCGGTGCTAGGATTTTAGACAAAAAGATATGGGGGGGGACTTTAGGAACAGAAAGGATATGAGGGACATAAAGGACAAATATCATTTAAACTCTCAAAAGCCTGACTCGCAAACGCGAGTTGTATAAAAGTACTTTGTCCCCATGTCCCCTTTGTCTTTTATGTTCCTTTTCCTCTTAAAAAACTATAAAAAGATTTTATGTACAAAATTTATTATTATCGTATTCAAGTATTGGAGTCTGATGTTGATGTCAATGGTCATGCGAATAATGTTTGTCATTTACGTTGGATGAATTCGGCGGCGGTAGAGCATTCGCGAGCGAATGGTTGGTCGCCGGAGCGTTATGTTGCGCTTGGTTCAACGTGGTTTGCGAGGCGGCATACGATAGATTATCTTGTGCCGGCGATGTACGGGGACGAGTTGGAGATTCAGACGTGGTTGTGTGATTTGAAATTGATCAGATCAACGCGGAAATATCGTTTTGTAAGAATTTCGGATGGCGTTGTGATTGCGGAGGCGGAAACGTTGTGGGCATTTGTAAACCTAAAAACCGGTCGCCCAACAAAAATTCCAATAGAGGTTTCAGATTGCTTTTTTGTTACAGAAAATCCCGTACCGGTCGCGGTATAGCCAAAAAAATAACCTCGCTTTTATAGGAATCGTGGGAGCTGATTTTCCCCGTCCCGTTATACCGTAGCCGGTAGGGTGCCTTGAGCAATCGCTTCACGTTATTCAGGGGTGAAATCTATCGCCTTACCGGCTACGGTTTACTTCGTACACGCAATATTCTGAATTTTTATAAATGATTTTGAAGCCGAAGCGTTTGGATAAATTTGGGTTGGTTGGTGCTAGTATGTAATCGAAGCTGTATTTTTCTTGTAATCTTTGCATTTCTTTGGGGGATTTTTTTAATAACATTTGCGAAAACGGTTTTTTTGAAATTCTGTTTATAAGCAACCTCTTGCCTTGCCCCGAATCGTCCACCTCGCCAAATAATTCGTCAATTGATATTGCCCATTGGATAAGAGATTTTGCATCCTGCGGTACTTCCTTCCAAACTGCTACATTGCTTCTATTCGCGTACCATTTGAAAGTTACGCTGTCGTAAGGGATGAAAAAATTTGCAGATTTTGGAGTATTAGCGGTGTTGGCAATCCAATTGCACGCTTCACGCCATCTGTAGGCTTGAATGATTTTTTTTGATTCTGATTTGGGAAAGGTAAATCTTGTCCGCGAATCCGCTAGCTCGGTAAAAAACTTAAACGGCGCATAAATCAAAATCACCGAATAAATAATAACAAACCAAACCTTCAATTTGCCCGAACTCAACATCTCACAATCCCGCCGGAATTTGCAAACAATATACAAAACCAAACGACACAACAAAACAGTAATACACCACGCAATCACAACATCAGGTACCGTTGCCCACGAAAACATCAAACCGCCAAACAAGAAATACCCCGCAACCATAAAAACAACAACAGAACTTATTGTAACAATTATTACGTCGCGAAAAGTTGGTAAAGACGGCGGGTTTCTTCGCAATTGGTTTACCAACCGTAATAGACGAAACATTGAACCAATTGCAATCCCCATCGGAACCGCAACATCCGACATCCTAAACCAATAAAAACGTAAAACTATCGCCGAAATAGATTCGTCCGCCCGCAAAACATACGCCAAAATAAAACCAATTAGCGAAATAATAAGTGTACCCCAAACGAAAAAATCAAACCGCCTCTGACTACTACTTCCATGCGGCACAAACCGGCAACAAAATATCCACAAAATTACCAACAACAAAAAACGTAACACCCGCGTCCAAGTAAAAACATACGGGACAAGATGATGACTCAATCGCTCAAATACATAAATTCTATGCGACTCATGAACAATATCGCCAACCGTTCCATAATCCAAAAGTAAACACGGAATCACACCGGGTAACGCAATCAGTCCGCCCAAAATCATAAAATGATAATCAGGTTTGCGTCGGCAGAATAAATGTACAATAATTACAGCAATCACAGACCAACCGCCAACCAAAACATGAAACGCCGATGCCGCGCCCAAAAATAACCACACCCGCCCCCAACGACCACGAACCAATTCCGCCAAACCAAATAAAACAAACGGAAACGCAAACGATTTGCCCTCAACGCCGCCGATTATCCATTCGCCCGCCATGTTAAATTCAGACACAAAATAAGCCATCGCAAGACCCGCAGGAATTGAACTCCAACGTACGCGAAGAAGCGTAAAACATAAACGACGCCACGCCAACGCCAAAAGAAACCAAGTCAAAGAACGCCCTAATACCGCCATCCAATACGGCGAGAAAAAAAATGAAAGCCAACCAAACAAAAAATAAAACGTTAAATGAGAATCCTTCGTATCAAGAAATATATCACCCGCAACCCATTCAGGATTCCAAAAATGAATCGCCTTACCAATATAATAAGGTTCATTCACATCCGGTATCGGCGTACCGCCAAACACACAAAAAATAAAAAATAAAACCAACGTCTCAAAAAAAATCGGCAACCACGTCCGCAAATTATTACCACTTTCAGATTTATTTATTTCCATCATTATATTTATTTCGGCACAACTTGATCCTGCTGTTGTGTCAAATTTGTTTTGGTATTATAGTATACTGAAGCTGGTATGGGCGGTAGGCTTCGCCCAAGAACAACCGCTTCACGTTGTTGCGTTTTCGTGTTCAGCGTCAGGAATTTTAAAACAGCTTGAGCATATTGCTTTGTCCGACGGTCGGTTTTGAAGGACAAATGGGATAAAACGAATTAATGGGAATTTTTAAAAACCAACTGTAGCGGAAGCATCCCGCTTCCGATTGCGGTAGCGAGGACGTTGCCGTTACAGGACTAAAATTAATTTTTAGAAATTCCCTAAAGGTCATTTAATTTTTTTAAGCTGATCACGGCAACAGCAAATATTATATATTGCCGGTTCAAGTAACTTTAACTTTCATATACTCAAGCTACTTTAAAATTCATGGAGCTGGACACGCAAGCGTAACAACGTGAAGCGGTTGTTCAGGGGCGAAGCCTATTGCCTTACCGGCTACGGTATAAAACAACAAACATACTCATCATTATTTTTGTTATTTTTCCAATTATGAAAATAATGATATAAACACAGATAAATTTAATTATGTACAATCAAAATACCCAACAAAATATCAACTCAAATTCAGAGCTGTCTTTAGCAGAGCAAATTGCAGACAAATCAAATTTGAATCCATTTGCGGACAATTCGGATAACCACAATACGGCAAATTCGCCGACAAACGAATCCTACCCGAATTTGCCCAACCCCAATTCACAAGCGGAACATTCTAGCGAAGCAACACCGCCCATACAACAACCCTTTCAACCAATCATTACCGTCTCGACCAACGAAACACTCCCCGAAACATTGTCGCCTTTCACGGTCGAATATCCGGCATCAAATTGTTTCACGTCAGTAGTAAACGCCAACAATAACACCACTAATAACGCCAAAAAACAAAGCAATACAGTTGCAGGACAAAACGCTTCCGTTTCGTTGTTGGGATTCTTGCGCAACAATTTTCATTGGTTCTTTTTGTTGATTTTGGCGGTGGGTTTTGTTTTGACACCGAATATTGCGGAGCGAATTGTTTACTCACTCAATCGCGGCGCGGAACGCGCAAAAGCCGAAGCAGCAAAAGAATTGCTCGCCAGTTTCCCAAATTCCGAACAACGAATCCCTTGGGTTGTCAAGAAAGTTGCGCCGAGTGTTGTTTCGATTCGCGTTTTCACTCAACCGCGCATGGGCGATTTCGGCGGCGTAGGAATCGGAACCGGCGTAATCGTCGATTCAAAAGAAACAACAACTTACATTTTGACTAATCATCATGTTGTCAATAAAGCCCGATTATTTGCCGTTCAATTCAGCGACGGACAAACAACCAGTGAAGTTGAAGTTATCGGTTTTGATGCAGATACTGATCTCGCGGTGTTGCGGATAAATCAGTTGCACTCGCCAAGTATCGAATGGGGCGACAGCGGCAAAATAAATGTCGGTGAACAAGTCGTCGCAATAGGTAATCCATTCGGATTGGGCAACACCGTAACTTCAGGAATCATCAGCTCAACCGAACGCTACAACCCCAGCCAAACCAGCTCAAGATCACACGAAATGTTGCAAACAGACGCGGCAATAAATCCGGGTAACAGCGGCGGTCCGCTTGTAAATTTGAATGGCGAATTGATCGGAATCAACACGACAATTTTTTCACAAAACGGCGGAAATCAAGGTATCGGTTTTGCAATACCGAGTTCATTGGCAAAACATGTTTACAACGAAATTCGCGATAACGGAATAATTGAACACGGATGGCTTGGAATTATTATGATGCCGACGACAGAAGACTTCGCGTTGTCGCAAGGTTGGAATGCTTCGCGGGGCGTGGTTGTCCGCGACTTCAGTCCCTTCTCGCCCGCAAGAGACGCAGGAATAAAACGCAAAGATGTTTTAGTAAAATGGGGCGATACCGAAATTCGCGACCCGTTGCATTTGTCGCACCTAATCGTCCTGTCAAGAGCAGGACAAACAGAAACCGTCGAATTGATCAGAGACGGAGAACTCAAAAAAATAAAAATAAAATTAGGTAAAAGACCAGTAAGCGTAAATAACCCCGATTGATCCGTTTTTAACACGAAAAGGAATTTAAACCACAGAGAACACGGAGGGGGGATTTTTAACACGAAAGGCACAAAAAGTACGAAAGGGGATTTTTAAAAAATTGCAGATGAGAATTTTTGAAAAATACTATTTGCCAAAAATTGCCAAAAACAAATTATTTCAAATTCGGTCGATTTTAAGTCGGTAGAAATCGACCGAATTCGAATAAAATCAATTTTTAGAAATTCCCCCAAAAATTTAATTTGCGTTATTTTTTGATTCCCTTATTCTTCCTAAAAATTCCCCTCCGTGGCCTCTGTGGTTTAAATTTCCCTTTCTTGTTAAAAAAACGTTTTCTCATTTTTTCTGCCAATCATTTGCCGGACTTGTTTCTTGTCCGTATTCAAAAAATTTTAGTGTTGGCTAAATTTGTCGATTAAATAAAATGGGGGGGTAATTGACAATTAACGGCTTAGCGTTGACAATTCCGAACTTGTAAATTGTAAATATACAGTAACCGGTAGGGCGATAGGCTTCGCCCTTGAACAACCGCTTCACGTTGTTGCGTTTGCCTAACGCTCTGCGTTGTAGGTTTACCGCAGCTTCAGGAAATTTAAAGTAGCTCCAGTATATAACCAAAAATTCCTTTTTCCCGAAAGGGTGAAAAACTTAAATATATTATGCTTGCGATAGTAGATTTCAAAGCAGGTAATTTGACTAGTGTTAAATTGGCGTTGGCAACGATTGGGGTTGAAGGAGTGATTACGTCTGATGCCGATGTTGTCCGCAAGGCAGATCGTGTTATTTTCCCGGGTGTCGGTGTAGCCGGCGCAACAATGCTCAACCTCAAAAAACTTCGCCTCGATGAAGCAATTCTCGACATCGTTAAACGCGGTGTACCATTGCTTGGTATCTGTGTCGGAATGCAAGTCTTGCTCGATTACTCGGAAGAAAGTAATAACACCCAAACGCTCGGCATAATTGCAGGACAAACCGTCCGCTTCAAACCCGATAACCGTTACACAAAAATCCCGCAAATCGGTTGGAACTCCGTCGATTGGAAAAATATCAATCAAAACAATACAGATAAAAAATATTTCAATAATATTGCGTCTGGAAGCGACTTTTATTTTGTCCACAGTTACTACCCGGTACCAAAAAATCCAGATAACATACTCGCAACCACAGAATACGCAAACGTAAATTTCGCCTCCGTCATCCGACATGAAAACGTCATCGCAACACAATTCCACCCCGAAAAATCCGGTGCCGTAGGTTTGAAATTTCTCGAAAATTTTTGTCAAGGATAATGAGGGGAAAGAAACACGCAGATGGCGCAGATTTTTTTGGATGTTCGCAGATTATTTTTTCTGTGTAAGTTGAATAGTTGCTGATTGATCTTTGGTGTGGATTGTGGAGTGAGGTAGAACTTTAAAGTTTTTAAATACAGAGAAATTAGAATGCCGCTTGTTATTCATGTTGTTGAGGGTAATTTACTCGATCAAAATGTTGAAGTAATTGTCAATGCGTGGAACCGTAATGTTATTCCTTGGTGGTTGCTTTTGCCGCAAGGTATTTCAGGGGCAATTAAACGGCATGGAGGTTATGAACCGTTTCGCGAACTTGCCAAACATGGAGTAATTCCACTTGGCGGCGCGGTTCATACTACGGCGGGAAAATTACCATTTCGTGGGATAATACATGTTGCCGGAATAAATATGTTTTGGTTTGCCACAGAGTATTCGATTCGACAATCGGTTCGTTCCGCTCTGGTGTTGGCGAAAGAAAAAAATTATCGCTCAATTGGTTTTCCGCTAATCGGTGCCGGAACCGGCGGAACATCAGAACAAAAAACTCTAAGCATGATACGCGAAGAAATAGAACACTCTGATTTTGAAGGAGAAGCAGTTATTGTAAAATACATAAGTAATCGTTGAGGGAATTTTACTCGCAAGAGCAATGAATAAAAAGCCTCATTTTCACCTAATTTTTTAAAACAAAACAACCTCAGTAGCACGTAATCAGCTCCATGAATTTTAAAACAGCTTTAGTATAAACAGGTTTTATGCGGACGTGAAATAATCAACAAATATTCCAATGAGGTAATGAGGTTGTACTATACTCAAGTTACTTTAAAATCATGGAGCGGAACACGCAAGCGCAACAAACGGTTGTTTGCAGCACGCAGATGACGCAGATTTTTAAAGACTTACGCAGAAAAAATAATCTGCGAACATCCACAAAAATCTGCGTCGTCTGCGTGCTGCAAAATAACTTGACGGCAGAAATAATTTATTAATTTAGCAGGAGAATTAAATGAAAGTAAGAGGTTTTGAGGTTGAGCGGTTTGGGATTTGGTCGGGGCTGACGATTTCCAAGCTATTTGATGGAGTCAACGTTTTTTACGGAGCAAATGAAGCCGGTAAATCCACAATAATGGAATTTATCCGCGCCGAACTTTACGGATTCGACGAAAACCGCCGCCAATATGCTCGCCGGATTTGCGGAAATAATGTTGCGATTGAAACGAATGTTGACCATAACGGCGATGTACTTTATTCTGTTGCTGGCGGTACGCTTAATCTTGAATCCGCGAGCGGTTCTTACAATCTCAGACGATTATTTCATCCCGACGGCTACGATAATTTTGAGACAGTTGAGCTTAAAAATTCTAACGGCGAGAAAGAAGGTACGCAACTTTTACGTGTCCTTATCTCCGGTGTTGACGAGCAAACTTTCAACAATATTTTCGCAATCGGTTTAGACGAAATTCAACGTATCGGAACATTAAATAACACGGATGCCGCGGAGATGTTGTTTCAATTGAGCGTCGGCATGGAGCGTGTGTCCATCGTCGATACAATTAAAGAATTGGCTAACCGCCGTAACAATATTTTGAATCCGCTTGAAAATGAAAATAAGCCGTCTTTGTTGACGCGGTTGGTAAATGATCGCAAGAAAATTATTGACGAAATTGACTCATCAAAATTACTTGTCCGTGAATATTTGCGGGTCAAAGATGAGCTTAAAGTTGTGGATCGGTCGGTAACGATTTTGGAGAGTGAGCTTGTTGCTTTTGAGCGGGAGAAACGGCTTTACGAAATCGCAAAACTCGCCGAGCCGATGTGGATAAAACGTAATAAAACAAGACGCGAAATTGACGCAATGGGCAACGTGTCTGTTGTGCCGGACGAGGCAATTCAGAAGATTGACAAACTCACGAATCAGTTGACGGAAAACCGTAAAATTTTGCAGAACATAAAAACCGAATACAATCTCGCCAAAACAGAAATCAAATCGCAACCTGTTAATGAATCATTGCTTAAATTTGCGCCGCGTCTTGAGGTTTTTCTTGAGGAAGAGCAGCGGATAATTGAGATCGATTCGCAAATTGCATCTATTGAAAATGAGATTAAATCTGTTACGTCGCGTATTGCGGACGAGGATAATTTGATCAAACGTGGACGGCGTGCAAACTCCGACTCCGCCGCGTATTCTGTTTCAACATATCACGACGAGCGTCCTGTTGTTGCCAACACAACCGAACACGAATCGTATCTGAACACGAACGCCAAACCGACAGACAAAAATAATTTCGCGGGTTATCTTGGTACGGCGCGGTTTGTTTCGCGTGCAAAGCATCGTTTGCATCGCGTGAAAGAACGTTACACGGAAATTTTGGGCAAGACAAAAGCATTGGGCAGCAAGCTAAAACCCGAACTTGCCAACCGCAACGTCAACACAATCAGCGAGGCGATTGACAGCACAAAAGAGCTTGCGTCGGCGTTACGGCGGCGACAGGCAATCGGTCAACATTTGTCCGAAATGTCGTTGGTGCATCGTGATTTACATCGGGCAAACGCAATTTTGGTTCAGAACCAAACAATGTCAACATTGCAAGTTGCGATTATCGGTTTGTTTGGTGTTTTGGGCGTAATTCCGGCGGGCTTGGCAATTTTTGAGGCAATTGGAATACGAGTTTTTGAAATTGGCGTGCATCCGATTTTTATTTTGGGCGGTTTATTTTTGAGCGGCGGCGTGATTGCGTACAAGTTCATTTCAGAAAAATCAAACGCGAATAAATTGAAACAAAATCAAAATCAATTGAACGGATTGATTACGCAAATCAACCATGCGAAACGTGAGATGTCTGATATTGATTCGCGGTTTGCTGATGTTGTTTCGGGTTCGACGGAATCGCGTTATCGCGAGACGCAAACTGAATTGCAATCGCTTGAAAAACTTTTACCGCTGGAGAGTCAATATCAGGAATCAAGCCGCGAACTTAAAAAATTCGAATCACGTTTGGAACGTTGCAAAGATCTGCAATCATCGGCGTTACGACGTTGGCAAGATTGGTTACGTTCGGCGGAGTTGCCGGTTGATTGGTTTCCGTCGCGGGTTCGGGAATTGGTTGAGCATAGTGATTCGGCGTACAAGTTACGTCATGAACTTGATCGGCTGCGGTTGATGTCGGATCAACTTTCGCACGAATTGAAAACAATAACAGACCGAATTGACCGTGTGATCAACGATGTCGGGTTGGTGTATGCGGAAGGTATAAGTTACGTCGATATTTTGCGCAACATAAAATCAACCCTAGAAGCTAACAACGCCGCAGTTAAAAATAGAGATAAACTAAAACAAGGTCTGTTGCAATTCAAAAAACGAAAACGCGCCGCTGTTGCAAAATTACATGAAGTACGTAAATCAATCGCGGATTTGCTTGGTCAATATCGTGCAAAAAATGTTGAAGTGATTCGCGAGTTGAACAAACTGCATCAAAAGCATCGGCGATTGTTAAACCAAGAACAAAATATACAACGCGAAATTAACGCGGCGATAGGTAATTTTTGTCCCGAAAATATAATTGGCGAAATTCTGGAACCGCGAATTGAACAAAAATTGCAAAACGAATTTGCCCAAACCGAAAACAAAAACGGTTATGGAATAGAAGTTGTAAACGACAATTTAGAAATTAGTAACGTAGCGATCAATGGAACAAAAAACGGTGTAATTGCGAAGGGCGAAATTGGAATTGATGAAATTGATTTTGGCGGAGTTGTGGTTGAGGACGGAGAAGCTGAAAGAGCGGTGAAGTTGTTGACAATTGAACAATTGCTGACAACAATTTCGGGACGAATCGACAACCAAAACGCAAAATTACGTGTCGAGATTGAGGCACGCGGTAAACTAACGGAACAACTTCGAGCAATGGCAGAAGATCAGACATTTTATCGCAAACGCCGCGAACTTGCCGTGATTGATGAGCGGATACGTTTGCTCAAAATTGATTGGCAAGTGTATTCGGTTTGTTGTTCGATGTTGGATTTAATACGCGAAAGCTATGAACGAGAACGGCAGCCAAAAACACTTGCAGAGGCTTCTAAATTATTTAAACAACTCACTGGCGGTAAATACGTGCGGATTTGGGTTCCGCTTGGTGAGCGTGTTCTGATGATAGATGACGCTGCGGGCAATACGTGCAATGCCGGTTGGATTTCACGAGGAACACGTGAATTACTTTTTATCGCCTTGCGTCTGGCTTTGGTAACAGTATTCGCACAACACGGCTCGGTGCTGCCGATAATACTTGACGATGTGCTTGTAAATTTCGACGCGAAACGGTCAAAAGCAATGGCAGAACTGTTGATCGAATACGCAAAATCAGGAAGCCAAATTTTCGTCTTCACATGTCACGAACACGTTTGCAGAATATTCCAAAAACTCGATGTATTGGTGCGAATTTTACCGCCGGCAGGTGAACCGGCACAAAAAGAAAAAGTATTGTTGCCAAGATCAATTCTAAAAAAACGCGAAGCAAAACGACGAAACGAAATCCAACGTTTGGCAAAAATGCAAATCGAAGAAAAAATCAAAAAAGAACTCGCAAAAAGAGAAGACCAAATCAGAATCGAAGAAGCAAGAAAAGCCGAAGTACAAAGAATGATCCTGCAAATTCAACAACAAGCCACCGCCGCAATCACCGTAGATCAAAATCAAAAAGAATTACAAAAAGGATAGAAAAATACATTTTCGTACAATATTTGTCATACATTGTCCCTTGCGTCCTTTTTGTCCCTTATACCCTTAACCGTTAAAAAAGAGATCATGCCTAAACGATTTTTTTTACTGTCAATAATTACGCTTCTTTTTTCACCGAGTTTGTACGCTCAACCTGATGAGGTTGTCATTCGGAATCAGAGAATAGAAAAGCGTGCTGCGGAGATTGTTCGTTTTTTGCCGGAGAAGCCGTTTTGTGTCGGCAACCCGATTACAGACCGCAATATTTGGGAAACGATTCCGCATGGTAATATTATCAAACTTGCAGAAAATGCGTTGAAAACGCCGATTCCTGAGTTGCCCGAATCGCTCTACAAAGAATATTATCGCAACGGCAATCGGAAAAATTATCAAAATGTACGCTCGCACAAATATCGGCGGCTTGCGGTTTTCGTGCTTGCGGAGTGTATTGAAAACAAGGGCAGGTTTATTGTTTCGTTGGAGGAGTTGATTCGTTCAATTTGTGCTGAGCCGAGTTGGACTCTTCCGGCGCATGATTTGGGTGCTGCGGTTTATGACGGCAAGGCGATTCATGTTGATCTTGTTTCGGCGGACACGAGTGTTGAGCTTGGTTTAGCGGTAACGTGGTTGGGTGATAAGTTATCGCCGGAAATACGTAAACTGATTCGCGACAACGTCGAACGGCGAACTTTTCAACCTTACGAACAAGCCGTCAAATCAGGAAACAACGGACGCAATTGGTGGATTGTCGGAAACAATAATTGGAACAGTGTGTGTCATGCTGGTGTGGTTGGTGCTGCGCTTACGTTGATTGATGATCCGGTTCGGCGGGCGTGGTATGTTGCGGCTTCGGAAAAGTTCATGGAGCATTTTTTCAGCGGTTTTACGCCGGACGGATATTGTAGTGAGGGGATTGGTTATTGGAATTATGGGTTTGGTCATTTTGTTGAGCTTGCTGAAATTGTTTATCAAGTAACGGGCGGCAATGTTGATTTTTTGACGATGCCGAAGGTACGCAATTGTGCGCTTTTTGGATTTCGGATGGAGGTTGCGTCGGGTCTTTTTGCGGCGTTTGCGGATTGTTCGGTTGATGCCAAACCGAATGCGTCTCTTTTAAAATATTTAAGTCGGCGGTTAGAATTCGGATTTGCCGAATACGAAAAATATCAAGATAAATTGAGCAATCTCAAAGCAACCGGCGTATTTTGTTTTCCAAATTCCGTAACTAATAAAACGTCTGAAGTGTCGTCAAATTTGACTCCGCTCAATGAGCTTCGGACGGAATTTTCTGATGCTGGTGTATTGATTTTTCGTCCGCGATCTGGAGAGACTAAGCAGCTTGCGGTTGTTTGCAAGGGCGGACACAATGCCGAACATCACAATCACAATGATATTGGTTCGTTTACGGTGATGTATGCGGGAGCGGTGCCGATTTTGGATCCGGGCGGTGAGGTTTACACACACCGAACTTTTAGCGGCAAACGTTATGACAGTAATCTATTAAATTCGTTTGGGCATCCGGTTCCGGTTATCAACGGACAATTGCAAAAAACAGGACGCAATGCTAACGGTAAAGTAATTGCGAAAACTTTCTCGGACGGCAAAGATTCTTGTACGATTGATTATGTTTCGGCTTATGGTCTCAAGGAGATAAAAAAACTGGAGCGAACATTTGAATTTACGAGAGCCGAATCGGGCAAACCCAATTCATTAACGGTTACAGACACCATCGAATTCAACTCAGCGTCAACATTCGAGACAGCGTTATTGACGTATGAATCTTGGGAAAAACAAAATAATACAGTTGAGCAAAATAACGAAAATCAAATTGACTTATTTATCGGCGCAGAAAACAAAAAAATTCACGTCGTAATAACAGCAACTTCCAACGAAAAACAATTACCAATAAACCTAGAATCCCTAGAAATAAACGAAGACGCACTAGCCAAGAAAAAACCAACCCGTCTATCCTTCAAACTCAAAACCCCAATCACCAACGCCCAAATAATAACAAAAATCACAGGAAACCTTTAACGTTAGCAAATAGTACGTTGTGAGCATGCAATGCGCGTTTAAAAATCAGTACGCAGATAATGCAGATTTTTCAAGATATTCGCGGATTAGATTTTATTTTCTGAATCTTGCGAATATCCTTTCGAATCTACGTTGTCTGCGCGCTAAAAAAAATTTGTAACTATTCAGTCGTTTAGTGGGGATTTATTTGGTTTGTCGAATACGTTTTTTATGACGTTTGTAACATTTTTTGCTTGTTTGCATGCGGAGTTCAAGACGGAGGCGATTCTGGC
>JAIRWK010000287.1 GCA_031268995.1 Planctomycetaceae bacterium | reverse complement strand
AAATACGAAAATATACGAAAGAGTTGAAAATGAAATTTTCGTCTATTTCATATTCAAAAAAATTATCTCTGTGAACTCTGTGCTCTCTGTGGTTATTTAAAAGCAACTGAATAGTTACGACTTTTTTTCGTATCTTTAGGATAATTCTTAATTTTTCGATTTTTTCTAAAATTTCGATTAAAGAATTATAGTAAACTATGACGATTTTGACGGCAGATTTCACTAGGTAGATTTATTTTGGTTTCAATAATTGAATTGCGGGCAAATTGGTTATGTTGCCCAATTTGTGCAGTTCCGACCGTTTCCCTCATCCCCCAATGCCCCCGAAAGAAAAATGTCAAAAAACAGATCACTTAACACTGAATTTAATTTTCATACAACCGAATTACGCCCCAATACGCCTAGTACGCCATTGCCCCAACAAAACCAAACCGATCAAACCACTCTCTCCAGTCCGGTTTTTACCGAACAACCAATTGATTCGCCGCGCTCTAAATTTCTCTCACACAACAGCATCAATAACATCAATGACGAACCTTTGCACTTCGCCCCGCACCGCCAACAAAATGAAACTCTTTCTTCGATCAGTAATCTAACCAGCGATTTGCAATCCCGTACATTTGGTTCGCGTGGAATTGATTCCACGACCGCGCGTATTCTCGCTCGCCAAGAAGAAATTGACCACCGCGAAAATCAACTCAACGCCCGCATGGCACAATTTGAAACTCTTGTCCGCAATACGAAAATCTCCTTGCAGGCAAAAATGGAAGAAGTATCTCAACGTGAACAACAACTCGAAGAACTAGATGAACAACTCGAATACAGACATAACTCACAAGAAGAATGGATACGAACCGAACGAAATAAAATTGAAAATGAACACTCGGATTTGGCTACGCGGAAAACTGAAATCGATGAGCGGTTGTTGCGGCGTGAACGTGAATTGCACGACATCGCGGAACAACGCGAAGCCGAAATTGTCGCAAACGCAAAAATATACCGCGAACAACTCGAAACTAAATTACACGATTGTAAAGCAGATTACCAAGATCGATACGAAAAAAAATGCCGTGAATTTGAAACCGAATTCGATAAACAAGTTCGTCTCGAAAAATTGGAATATGATTCGTTGCGAGAATCACTCGAACGCCAATTCGATGCCCGCGTGTCAGACGTGAACCGCGAGCTCGAAGCGGTAAAACAAGAATACGCTGCGAAATTTGCAGTCAGACAAACGGAGCTTGAACGCAACGCAGAATTGCGTCAACGCGAAATCGCCGACGGATTCGAACACCGCGCGGCAATGCTAAACGAAGAATACGAACACAAAAACGCTGAACTCGAAACCAAATACGAACGCCGAGAAGAACAACTCACTCATCGTGAATTGTTGGTGCATCAATCGGAAGAGGATTGGAATAACAGACGCGAATTATTTGAAGGGCAATGGAATGAGTTTGAACAATTGCGCAACGGAAAAATTAACGAGCTTGACCGGCGTGAAAAACAACTTGAAGAACGCAATGTAATACTGGGAGATTTTGAATCGAAGTTGAAACGTCGTGAGGTGGAAGTTGCGACATTGGACGAATCGCTTAAAGCGCGTGAGTATCAGATTTCTCTTGAAGCACCGCGTTACGCAAATTTACAACAACGAGAAGCGGAATTGATGGAATTGCAATCTGAAGTTGCGCGGATTAGAGAATCGCTTGTCAAAGAACGCCACCAAATGCAAAAAGCTACCGAAGCGGAACGGCGGCGTTTGCGTGAATCGCAAGAATTAGCTTTACGGCGAATTGAAGATGAACGCCAAAATCTTGCGCAACAAAATAAACGACTCGAACAAATGCGGCTTGCAATCGATAGATCGCGTGAAGAGCTTGGGCGAATGCACAGAGAGACATTGGAAATCAGGCTTGCAACCGAAGAGCTTTGGATAAGGTTAGCGGACGGCTCTGTTTCGGAAGACCTCAAAACCTCCGTCACAAATATCAGATCAAAATTGACCGAAGAATACCGCGCAAGCATGGTTCGTATCGATACTCAAAAAGCAGAATTAGAAGAAAGCCGAAACGACATCATTAAACAATACGATGCCCTAATCTCACAACGCGAACAACTCGAAGAATGGATATCAACAAATGAACACACAATAAAAGAACGCGAATTGATGCTGGCAAACCGAGAAAATGAACTCGAAAAACGCCAAACAAGATTAGATGAAATCATCGCTAAAACACATCAAGAACGTGTTGACATGGAAAAAGAAATAAGACTCCTGCAAGAACAAATTGAATTAGCATTCGATACACAAAAAGTCGCGTAATTTTTTTACCGACGATAATTATAATTTTATCAACCACAGAGAACACAGAGTTCGCAGAGGAGTTTTTTTGTATTCTAAAAAAATAAAACGTTTCGCGTTTTTTAAAAAATTCTCTTTGTGAATTCTGAACAATATCAAAACGATGTTTCCTCTTACTGTTTTTGAGAAGTATATGCTTTTTGATGATTCATTGGCTTATCCGATGGATTCGTTTAGGTTTCTTCGTTTTTCGGGCAAATTTGATGTTGAGTTATTTGCGGAGTCAATTGAGTCTGTTGTTCAATTTCATCCGTTGTTGTTGAGCAAGATACGTTATGATTCGTGGTCGGGTTATGTTTGGGAGGAGGTTCACGATCCGATATTTATTCGGCGAATTAGCGCAACAGTTGCACCAAATCTTGTTCCCGTACCGGAACGAATAGATATTTTTAATGAGAGCGGTTTGAAGATTTATATTATTGATGGTTCCGGCAATTCTTCCGATCAAAAACAAAACACGTCGGTGTTGTTTCAATTTCATCATACGGTTTCGGACGGGTTGGGCGAGATGGATTTGATCGCGGACATTTTGACGGATTACAACGACAAAATAAACGGCAAAAAACCGCTTGTAAATCCGCGTAATCTTGATTCGTCGTTATTGAAATTTCGCGGTTCAAGCGGATTGACGTTGGCGAAATATTTTCGTTATTTTGTTGACACCGCGTTTACAACAAATCAACTTTTACTCAGATTCCCGTCGCAACTTGTACCTTGTGTTAAGAGTGATTTGAATGTTCCTGATCTTGATTATTATAAATTTGTCACGTCAGAATTGCCGCCGGATGTTACGGTCAATTATTTTTCGCTTGCCAAAAAAAATAAAGTTACGGTCAATGATTTATTGATTCGCGATTTATTTTTGACGATCAATGGTTGTCGTGATGATTGGGGATATTCGCGTCGTGGTGCGTGGTTGCGTGTGTCGATGCCGATGAGTCTTAGGACGGAATTTCATGAACGTATGCCTGCGTCGAATAATGTTACGATGGTATTTCTTGATCGACGTGGTGGGGCGTGTTCGGATACGGCGAAATTATTGCAAGAAATTGGGCGTGAGACACGTTGGATTAAGCGGGCGGAGCAAAAGCATGTGCTTCTTTTGAGTTTGAGGATTTGTGATCTTTTTGGCGGTATTAAGCGAATGTTGCGAGCAAGGGATTGTCGGGCAACGGTGGTGTTATCTAATTTGGGGCGGGTGTTTGATTCGTTACCAATGTCACGTCGGTTGGATGGATGTTTGGAGGTTGGCGGCGCGGTGTTGGAGGAAGTTGATGCGTCTCCGCCGATAAGGTTTGGTACGCTCATTTCGTTTTCGGCGTTGACGTATGCGGGCAAGTTACGTTTGATTTTGAGATACGACGCAAAAAATATGACTCAAAATCAAGCCGAACAATTTTTGCAATCGTACACAAAACAAATAAAATTAGAATGCTGCGAATAATGACTGGCTAGTGATCTTTTAATTAAAATCGGATAGAATCATTCATTCCAAATTAAGGCATCGCCCAAAAATAATTTTCCCAAAATAAAAAAATGGTGAGTGGCAAGTGGTGAGTGCCTAGGAGAAACTTTCCAATACTGGACGAGTGTCAACCCTATATACTCAGGCTACTTTAAAATTCAAGGAGCTGAACACGCAAGCGTAACAGCGTGAAGCGGTTATTCGGGGGCGAAGCCTATCGCCCTACTGGCTACGGTATAACTTTAGAGAATTAGTAGTAATTTTATTCAGGGCGTTCCCTAAATCGCAAGAGGGTTTTTAAAAAATATCCTTTTTCGCCTTCCTCGCCTTTGTGGTGTTTACAATTCGTATGCTTGAAACAGAAATTTCTAATCCAAATGTATCACCCATTTAATTTACGCCGTGCGCAAGATGATTTGTCAAGATCGCAACAATTGATCGGAAAGCCAAACAACAACTTGACATTTCTCTACGAAAAAAATATAACCGATAAACGTTTCCCCGCCGACAATAAAACTCCAAAAACACAAAAACAAAACACTCCCGAAAAACCTAAAAATAATATTGGTGCTAATTTTTTATCGCGTATTGAGGCGGTATTATTTTTGAGTCGTGAACCTTTAACGGTTCGACGGATAAGTGTGTTGGCGGATTTGCCTGAGGGATTGCGTGTTAAGCGGGTGTTACGTGAATTGAATCAACGGTATGAGAAGCAGAATACGGCGTTTCGTGTTGTTGAGGTTGCGGGCGGAGTTCAACTTCGGACTTGTACGGAGTTTGCGCCTTGGCTTTTACGAGTTCAAGAGGTTCCGGTGATTGTGCGGCTTAGTTCGCCGGCAATGGAAACGTTGGCGGTGGTCGCGTACAAACAACCTGTCCATCGAGCAGAAATAGAAAAATTACGCGGTGTACAATGCGGAGATTTGATTAGACAATTGTTAGAAAAAAATCTAGTCAAAATTGTAGGACGTTCAGAGGAACTTGGTCGCCCATTCCTTTACGGAACTACAAAATACTTTCAACAAGTTTTCGGATTAAAAAATCTAAACAACCTGCCGGATTACAACACACTCAGTAATAAAAATTCAGCGGTGAGTAATTAACTCATGTTACGCATGAGTAACCAACGCATATACCAAAGCCGGTATGGGCGGTAGGCTTCGCCATCGAACAACCGCTTCACGTTGTTATCAGCTTCAAGAATTTCAAAACAGCCTGAGTATAATGAGCAATTCAACCAAATTTGTATCATTTTGAAGCAATTTTGGGCAAATTTTGTCTTTTTTGAACATTTAGGCGGGCAAAATTTGTCAATTGTA
>JAIRWK010000414.1 GCA_031268995.1 Planctomycetaceae bacterium | reverse complement strand
CGGCGGAAAAGGAAGATTACGAAATTTACGACGGTAACACATTGATAAGCGGTGCTAATGATCGTTGGTCAAACAATGATACGGTTTTTAGTTACAAAATTCTTACGGGTAACGATTCTGTAACATTGACTTTCAAATTGGTTGACAATCAAACGCTTGAGGATGCAGAGGAGACATTAACAATAACTCTCACCGATGCTACTGCCACGGTGAACGGTACAACTCAAGACATAAAAATTGGCACGGCAACGACAACCACAGTGAACATAAAAAATGACAAATTGAATGTCAAATGGCAAACCATAGCCGGAACAGATGCCAGCAAAGCCTCTTTATCTGCCGACCCAAACGCTGGCGGTCAACGAGTTTTCCCTGAAAAGGCAACACCGAATGGCGTGATTGAAAATAAATTTGAATTAGTATTTGAGTTAGAAGTAGCGGCAACTGCGGATACAACTCTCTATTACCAAATATTAGATCCGAAAAATTTCATCGGGCTAGGAAATACTGCTAATACCGATGGACCGTGGCAATCTGATAGGGATAATTACGCAACTTTATCATCAACAACTGGCTCAATAGTTGTTGCAACGGGGACGAGTAGCGTTGCTTTAACGGTAGTAGTTTATCCTGCCGGCTACACTGGTACAAAATTGTCTGGCAATGCAACAACAATAATTATTGATTCAGCACATGCTGGCGATAATTTTATTGTTGTTGTCGATACAGATCAGGCGAAAGTCGATGCCGCCGCTTTGGGAGAAACAGGAGACTCTCGTTACAAAGAAACCAGTGGTCTAACACAAACAGAACAATTGACTGTTTGGAGAACTCTTTGGATAGAACTCGATCAAATGGCTACGCCCAATATGACCATAGCAGATGGTTTTGATCCGGCTGAACAAGGGATAACATGGGATGTAGTTGAGGGAACACCGAATCCCGAACCTGTCAATTTTGATATTTTTGATCAACCCTCTAAACCGGATATTTCACTTTTGACGACGGCGATGAAGGCGGCGTGTATTGAGATAAAGGAAATTTCACAAGATGCGGCACACAATTCTTGGATCACAAATGATACAACTTCGGTAACTCCCAATACGTGGGATACAACAACAACAAGTTTTGTGCATAATTTACCTGATAGCGACATCAGTACGGTTACAAATATTGGACAATTGTCACGAGATGTCAACATCAACTTACCTGAATTTTGGACAGTCCAAGCAATAGGTGGTTATGAGGCAGAGGTATTTAAAGATTATGACGCGTCAGGTGCTTCACCTACCTTTGGTTATAGAGCGGCAAAATATGCTACTGCTAACCCGATTGGCGGCGTTATTATGATTTTTCAAGAAACCATTAGGGATTTTGCTGCAACTGGAAAAAATGAATCAAATGTTTCTTGTAAAAGAACTGAAACAGAGTTAAACAGACTAGTAACTTTCCATGAAACATTACATACATTGGGATTCGTTGATCCTGCTAACGGTAATTCACCTGACGGAGACATTATGAATGCAAGATCATGGCTTTACACCGAAAATATTGATCACGTTGTAACACTCAATGCTGAGCAGATTCAAAAAATCCAAGCTCGTACAGATATTCAGTAGCTTCTGAGCTTTGGCTAGTTCTTAATTCCTAATGAATTAGACTTGATTATTGAAAGGGAAGTTCTAAAAACCAACTGTAGCGGAAGCGTCCCGCTTCCGATTTCGGCAGCGGGGACGCTATCGTTACAGGACTAAAATGAGTTTTTAGAACTTCCCGAAAGTTAAAATATTAGGTATCGCCCTGAAATAAAAAGACCATTAATAACCCAATAAACGGTTGTATTTTGGTATTTTTTGTAAAATTTCTGGAAAGATATTTTTGGGGATGCCTTAGTGGTCAAGTAAAAGCGAAAAAGAGCCGCCCCGCGAGGATACAAATTGTAGGCGAGCGGCACTTTTCGTTTGCACATATAGTCATAGTAAATGGGTATTTTGGGTAGTATATTTATCATGGCATAAATTACTTGATTAATATTTTACTGAGTTCGGTCGTGGTTGTTGGTTTGGTTCACATCGTCTTAATTGGTAAAATTCGATGATGTTTTTGTTGAGTTTTACTTCTGACATGTAAACAGACGGTTAGGAACAGACCCAATCGCGGATCGTTTAACAATATATTTTTTATCGATAAATGAAAATGGGGGCAAATATGAACGTTGTAAATTGTTTGTTTTGGGACGAGTTGAAATCGCAGTTAATGAGGCGAAACGCGGCGGCAGTTTTTTGTTTTTTTGTAACGATAATCTACTGCGTGACAACTTGTGAATTAGGTTTGTGTGCTGATAAAGATAATACGGAAGATGGTAAAACGTTATCTGTTGCGGTTACAGTTGATATTTTTCCCGAAAAGATTCATTATGGTGATGTTTGTTTTGCGCGTTTTTTTGCAACTAATCAAGGCAAAAAGGCTGTGTATTGCACATCAGGTAGTGATATTCTTGATGCTGTTACTACTGATTTATGTCATGGAGATGAGTTGCTTCAAAGGTTTAATCAATACATGTACAATAATTATGATGGCTTCTGTACTCCCGCTCAAGTACTGATCAAAGTAAAATATCCACGTCAAATTTTACAACATAGTGAAACGATGATGTTTCATTTGAGGGCAGCATGGTTACCGGTTCCCGAACTTGCTGGTCAGATGTTTGTTCGGCGTAATAGTGAGTATGGTGATCCGCTTCCAGCCGGAATGGTGGTTGATAGATTTCGTGATATCGTCGAGCAGAAAAAAGATATTTTCGATATTAACTTCCATTTAGATGGCTTTCATTTTCTGTCATTCTCTGATACTAATAACAATACCAAAAAGGAATTGTTAGCAGATGCAACAGATATTCCTGATAAAAAACAAGAAATATTTGTCATAAAGCAATTAACAACAAGTGGATACAAATTGTCGGCAGATGCGTTGCCGATTATTAAGGATTATGCAGCGTATTATAAAGTGCGGAGTAAAATTTGCATTATTCCACGCTCGAAAGAAATTCTGAGTCTGATCCACCTGTGGTATTTTGAAATTCCAAGTACGGTCAATCTTAACAGAGAGTGGACAAGTCACGGTCTATTTGCGCATCCTCATCATGCGGTCAATGCACCTCTTCCAACTGGTGATAGAGAGATGAGGGACTTTTTTGCTTTAATGCGAACACGCACACCAGAGTTGTTGTCTCGCATTAAACGGACAAAAGAACTCGAAACAAAATTACTCAAGTTGCCGGAATCGGAGTTGTCGCAAAATATGAAGGAGCTTATTCAATTACGCGGTCATTTGGTTGATATTCGTTTTGCGGAAAATGAAATGGCGGAGAATAAAGCGTTCGATAATTTTGTAAAGTTTATTGACAAGTCGAAGGATAAAGAGCTTTGGATTAGATTTGTTATTGAGATTGGGTTTAATAGTATTGTTGACCACGAATATTTTCCGTACAAAAAAGCTGAAGATTATTGCAAAC
>JAIRWK010000232.1 GCA_031268995.1 Planctomycetaceae bacterium | reverse complement strand
AACTCATGTTACGCAGAGCCAAAATCCAGTCTTACCCTAGTTTTCCTGTTTAACCTAAATTTAGCCGCTTTTAGGGCATTTTTACACAAAAAGTCCTGTTTTGATGTGTATTTTCGCTCAAAATTTACCTGTGTGCGTAACATGAGATGGTAATTTTATTTCAGGGCGACGCCTTATTCAAGGTTTATTGTTTCGCCGCCGTTTGGTGTGGCGATGGCTTTTAGGGTTTCGGGTTTAGTTGTGAGGGGGAGTTTTTTTGTACTGCCGTCCCACATGCCTATCGTAATTTCTTTACCTTCTGGGTTGCCGATGGTGACATTTTCGCCGTCAAGCGGCTTAGAAAATTCCTCCAACGTTATGTCCGCCAGAGGATCCATCCAACAGAACGGCTCGCGTAACTCCACCACCGCAACAGTATTTGACGTGCCGTCTCTAATGTCCGCAAACGTCGGCTCAACCTTCACATTCATCGGAGAACCAACTATCACGGAAAAACGACATTTTTTGGTTTGGTCTGGCAATTTGTAATTTGCGTCTTGATATACGACAACGAATGCGTTGTGGAATTGTTTGTTGTGTTCGCTGTCCCAAGGTTCGTCGAGTTTGATTTGTTTGTGCAAATCGCCTTGCTCAAGATATGGCAGAAGTAAAACACGCCAGCTATGCAACGGTTTCCCTTCGGCGTTGACCGTGTAGAGTGGCGGAAATTTTCCTTTGGCATCGTGGTAGTTTTGCATTGCGATTACGATTTGGCTGATTTTTTGTCCGATCATAATTTTTCGGACAACTTTTTCTGCGACGAATATTCCGTAGGCGTAGGATTCGGCTAGGAGGCTGTTGCTTTCGGTAATCTTCTTTTCGGTCAAGCTGTAAAGAATGCGGTGATTTCTCAAGTTGAGTTTTAAGATGTTTGGGATTTTTTTCTCTACTTCTTTCATTCTTGCGATTTGTTCTTCGTTGAATATTTTCGAGAATTCTTTGAGTTGTGATTCGGTGTGGGGGGCTGGTTCTTTGTGGAGGTGTTTGTCAATAAGTTCGTACGCGGCTTCAGCGTCGAGGTTGTTTTTGAACTCTATGGCTAAGTTGATGCGAATTTGGTCGGGGATGAAACCGATGGAAACGGATTGCAATTTATTGAGGACTTGAACGCCGTCTTTGATTGCGTCTTTGGGTATTCCTTCGGCGAAAGAACCTGTTGCGTCGGTCGGGGCAACCACTGACGCTAAACTTGCGAGCGTCTTAATTGAGGCGGACGGGGCGGCAACGATTCTGATGGCGGCGTTGCGTTGGATGTGCAGCGCGGATTTTATTTCGTTGCGTTCGACGGTTTTTAATTTTTTGAATATGTCAACGACTTTATTGTGCGAATCTGCTGGCGGGGACGCAACTGCGGACGTGTCGGTGTTGTCAACAGCGTCGAGAGCAACATCAGAATTTGCCGGCTCAATTGCGAGTGTTGTCTGGGCGGTTGCGGGGTCGAGAGCAAAATCAGCGGATGGGTTAATTTCCGTAGCATTGGGTTCGGCAACGTTAGCAGTGGGATTATTCACAACTAAAATTGTAAATCCGGCAGTCAAACCTGTTGCCTCGCGAATCCCAATCGATTCCAATGTCGCCTTGAATTCCGCATTCAAATTAATCTTGCCCGGGATTGCAATCAAAGCCGGTGCTTGCTGACCAATCTCCATAGTTGACAACACGTAAAATTCTTTGATGCCGCTCGCCTGCAAATCAGCAATTGTTTTACCAACGGTTGTACGAACCGATTCGCTAATATCGCCAAGCATTTTTACCGTCGCTGCTTCAAACATGCCATCAACATTTGCCGTTTCGGTTTTTGGTTCTTTGTCGGGTTCGGCATTGAGGGCTGGTGTGGGTGCAACGGTTGAATTTGGTGTAGCGTCGGGGGCAACTGGCGTTGTATTCGGGACAACAGGAGTCGCGTTTGAATCAATCAGTGTTGTGCTGGGATCGGTCAATGCGGGCGGGTTTGTCGCGGGAGTTTGGTCGGCGGATGATTTTTGAAGCTCGGACAACTTCGCAAATGAAACACGTGTAAATTGACTGATCTGCTTGGAAGATTTTTCAACAAAACCATCAAGCCCTATCTTGTCCACATTGATATACGCCACAACAAACGTATTCTCCTTCAACAACGGCTTAATCCTATCATACTCAGGAACCGCAATCGTTTCAGAAACATTGCGCCCCTGAGAAAACCCCGACACAAAAGGAATCAATAAAATCACGCCCAAAATAAATAACTCAATTTTCGTTTTCATAGTAATTTCCGGTAAAGGTTCTTACAAATACTTTAAATCACGGACAACACCGTCCGCACACGGGCAAATAATATAGTTACATCAAGGAAAAAAACAATATGGAGGGGGAGTTTTTTAACACGAAGGATACGAAAAGGACGAAAGGGGGGAATTTTTAAAAGATCATTTTTCTGCTTCATGTCTTTTAAAATCCTTTTTCTTTTGAAATTCTTTTTTCGTGTCTTTTGTCTTTTTCGTGCTTTTCGTGTTAAAAATTCCCCTTTCGTATTTTTGGTTTAAAACGTGAATCCTGCTTTTGTGATCATTTTTTTATCTTGTTCGGGAGTGATTCCGTTTGTTGTCAAGTAGTTTCCGGTCATGAGCGAATCGGCACCGGCTTGGAAGAGTTTTTCTCCGCATCCGGCGAATATTTTTGGGCGACCGCCACAAATTCTAATTGACGCATCCGGCAACATTATCCGAAAAAGCGCAATAATACGCAGCCCCTCCTCCACGCCCAACTTTTCAACTCCAGCTAACGGCGTGCCGGTTATGGGATTGTAAAAATTTAGCGGTACAGATTTGACGTTGAGATTTTTAAGAGTTTGGGCAAGTTGAATTCTGTCTTCCCAAGTTTCGCCTAAACCAAAAATGCCGCCGCTGCAAACCTCCCAACCTAACTCAAGCACTCGATTAAGTGTTGCAAGCCGGTCTGTCCATTTTTGAGTCGTGCAAATTGACGGATAAAAACGTTCAGAGGTCTCAAGATTGTGATGATAATGCGCAAAACCGGCAGACTTCAACCGTTTAAGAGATTGGGAGTCAAGTTGCCCAAAAGAAGCACAACAAAGTTTTCCACTAGAATTTTTCGGACAATTATCGGCGTGGTTTTCGACATGGTTTTCGGTGTGATTTTTGGGTAAGTTTGACTGATTGCCCGAAGCCAAAATTTCCGCAGCAGATAAAACCACATCAACCTCCACCCCCGATAACCGGCAACCACTTGAAACCCAACCAACACGCCCTACACCTTCACGCCAAATATTTTGCGTCGATTCAACCAACTCGGACGGGTTGCGAAGCGGATAAACCTCAACGCCTGTTCGATGATGAACACTTTGCGCACAAAAGCCACAATCCATTCCGCAACAGCCGCTCTTAATATTGACAATCGCGCACAAATCGACACGATTCTCAAAAACAACCGACCGCAACCGCGCCGCCTCAACCATAAGCTCCCCAATCGGAACATTCGCAACATCATAAGCCGATAACGTCATTAAATTCAATTTGAAATAAGGAAAGGATATGAGTAAAGCACGCAGATAACGCAGCGGTGGTCGAAAAATTCGGGCGCGTGAGGGCTTGTAATAAGGTATAAACGTTTTGTTTGTTTTTCTCAAAAATTGAGTTGTTTTTCGAGAATATGTTTGTAAAAATTATTTGTTCGGTGAATCGGCGACGGCATTGTTGAATAGCAATATTGCCTGTGAATAGCCGAACCAACGGAATTTTTACTTCGTCGCAATCGTTGCAAAAACACTGTTGCGGTTTTTATTTTGTCGGTTGTTCTTAGCAAAAACTTTGTTGTCATTCCTCTGAAAAATTCATCGTGTACTCTCAACCAATATTCGACACATTTTCGCTAGTACAACTCAACCGAAATACTACAGGGTCGGCTACCAATTTGCCGTCCTTCCACTTCTTAATCGGGTTTTGTATCAAGATACTGAATGCTTCTTTTGATTCTGCATTAAGTACCACATAGTACCAATACTTATCGCCTTCGTGCCTTGCTGTTTCCCACTGCGTACCAGTCGTTTCAAATCCGTTGCCATCTGCTAATAGCGGGGAAGTCGTGGATTTAACTTCAACATACCGAATTACTTCGCCGTTCTTTTTAACGGCAATATCAAACCCCGACTGGATTGTTTCTTGCGTTTCGGTTGTTTTGTTGCACCGTTCCACAATGACCGAAGCATCATCTTTAAATTCCTCACGCAAAAGTTTCATTACATATTGCTCGCCCCACTCGCCGATTTCATACTTACGTTTTTGCGATTGTTTCTTTTTAGGCGGTTTTTCTATTTCATTGGGTTTATCGTGTTCCTGCTTTGCTTTTGTGATTGGAGTATTGGACGGCAGAACAGACGGCAATAACTTTCCGATTCGAACCGGTGCGTTTTCAGGTTCAATGTATGTATCAGGATTTCGTTCTGCCGTTTCATCAGTATTATATTTTTCTTGTTCCTTACGCTCGTCCTCTTCAAATAATCTTTCCATTTTAGCCATCTCTTCTTCTGTGTATTTTTGGCAGAAATCACGTTTTGTATCTGTAATCCCTTCTTTGTATAAAACTTCTTTTCGTCGTCGCTCTTCCTGCTGTCGCTGTTCATCTGATAACGCTACCAACCGTTCTGTTTCCTCTTTCCTGCGTGCTGCTTCTTCGGCTTTTGCCTTCGTAACCTTGCCGAATTCAATCCTCTGTATCCAGCCCTTGCCGTTATCAAACACAAAACCGTCCGGCAGTAATCGCTGTACTGCGTCTGACGGTTTTACAAACTCACAGTCGCCGTTATCCTGCTTTTGCGGTATCCAAGCAGTAGAGCGGAGTTGCAATACAAAATCTGTGTCTCCTATTGGATAGTTAGCATATTTGACATAGCAATAATATTTGGCAAAATAATCGTCGATGGATTTGCATTTATTCAAAGATACCCATAATAAAATGGATATATTAGTGTTCCATTGTATTGATTTAAACGCATCGTTCGCTAATACAGTACGAAAATTACCATATCTACCATCATACCAACCCTGACCAGATTTATCAGCAAAATCGTCTATAACGATATGTGTTTTTACTCCGACTTTTTCCAGGAACATTCTGAAATCGTCTACAGGAATATCATTGTAAAAATTTTCGTCCAAACGGAACTTGTTGCCGTCTTTAACTTGTTCATAATATGCAAATAATCCCGTATGCAGCGGTGAACTTTCATCATCGCTGTCAACATACACCTGATTCGGCATTGCCCATTCACCGTTAGTCAGTTTCAGAAAATACTTGCCGTTAAAGATACTTAAATCCGCAAAAGGTTCACTGCCTTGCTTATCTTTATCTACATATCTGATAAACAATTTTATATTTTGAATGTTATCTTGCGGACGAAGATTATCTTTCTGATAACATCCCAGAAGAATTTTTTTTACTCTTTCTTCTAGGCAGATAGAACGAACTCCTAATTTTTCTTTGAGAAATTTGCGGATGGGATTTTCATCTGATTTATCTTTTTCATTACCGTTTACTGTTTTGAGTAAACGTGTGTCAATATATTGCCAACCCGATTCTTTTTTGCCATCTTTGGAAACAAAATAGCATCTGTTGCCAGTGTCGAATTTACCATCTTGCGTTCTGACGATCCGCAATGGTTTCAGGTCTTCGTTTTTATGCGAATTCATATTGCTCCAATCGTCCAATAGTATGTAAAAGCGTTGCAACCAATCAACCGGCTGCGAAGTAATAAAATCATGATTTCTGCTTTGTCGCAACGAAGTAATAAAATCTTTTGTGCCGTATTGTACGATACCTAAATCACGAAAAAATTGACTTCCGCGTGTTTCGGTTTCACACGTCCACTCTTTTCCTTTTAATGAGACAAGTTCATCAATTTTTTCGGGGCTTCGTTTTTCATAAGTCCGATAGCAATTTTCCGGTTTGTCATATCCGTCGTTTTTCAACGGAACGTATTCGCCGCTTTTGAATTTTTCAATAACCGCATCGTAAATAGATTTATAGAACGGCGATAAATTATCATTGCTGTTCGGAAGGACTTCAAGAAAATCCGTTGTCAACCAGCCGCGGGATTTGACTGTGTCAATCGAATCGGCAACCAATTCGGCAATAGCGTTCATCAGTTTCTTGTTTGCATCTGTTTCCCGCACGCTGTCCCTTGCAACCGTTGAAGCAAACGGAGCGTGTATGTGAAATTTCAAGCCGGACGATTCCTTTACACAAGGAAAGAAAATAAGCACTTTGCCGTCATCGGAAATAATAACTGGATTATCCGATTCGGACAGCACAAACGCAACGGCAATACGGAGGTTCTTTTCTTTTCCTCCGTCCTCCGCATCTTCTATTTTAATATCTTTTTCGATACGAAAATATCGGGAAAAATAATCTTTGTCTCTACCGGTTGACGCAATTTTGACAACACCGTTATCCATTGAGCGTTTAATTCGGCATTTATCGGAATTGATTTTGATGTCAATAGAGTCGATATGTTTCAGAAACAGCAAGGTATCATCAGGCAGTTCCGTTAACTGTTTTTTGATTTCTTCAAACGCATTTTCCGGTTTTTTGTCCCGATGGTCAAACGGAAACTCAAAACGTGTCATCTTATCCTTGCGGGACAGCTGCGTTTCCCTGACTGGAACGAGCACATTTTCAATATGAAAATGAAAATCGCCCGATTCAATTTTCGGCGTATCGGTATAAGCAAACACTGCCTTGAAACCGACACCGAATTTGCCGATAGTTGTCGGGTCATCTGCTTTTGTGCCTTCGCCGATGTTGGTAATTGCTTCAACATCTTTCAATTCAAACAACACGGTTCCGTTATGTTCAAATTCCAAGTGGTCAACAAAGATCGAAAATGAAACGGCGGTTGCTTTTGCGTCATCGGCATTTTGCAACAGTTCATAGACAAAGTGCGCCGTATCTGGATAAAGTTCTGTTAAAAGTTTCCTGATACCGTTAAACGCCCCTTTTTTCTTTGCAAAATTGACAAAGTTCTGACTGTCTTCTACGAGTTCTTCAAATGTTTCGTACGGCATTGTATTCAGGATTGGTTGGAAAGGTTTAGTTGAAATTCAGAACATCCGCTATTGTATCACAAACGGGCAACGATTACAATCGACCTTCGATCCATGACACGCGGAATTAACAATCAAAATTGCAAACACCGTTTAACTCCGGCATCGTTTCTACTTACGGCGACAGCGGTGGTCGTGAAATTCGGTAGAGCGGATAAGGTATATACCGAAACCAATATGGGCGGAAGGCTTCGCCCTTGAACAACCGCTTCACGTTGTTGCGCTTACGTGTCCAGCTTCAGGAATTTTAAAACAGCTTGAGTATAATTCATGGATTTTATTTTTTTGTTTTATTTTTTGGAAGATTTGTTTGGAGGTTTTTGGAAGTTCCCTTGAGTATATAATCGTTTTAACCGATATATGCCCTGCGTGTGCCGTAATCGGCTTTGTCCTTGAACAACCGCTTCGCGTTGTTGCGATTCTGTGTTTAGCTTCGGGAAATTTAAAACGGCTTGAGTGTACATTGTCTAAATTGAGGTAATTTTTGATGTCAACTGATACAGAATTGTCCGGCGACCAAAATGCAATTTCGCCCGCAACCATCCCCTCCAATACCAACTCCCCCGAAATCAATCCGCCCGATACTCGCCAAGCCGGTACAGCAGATTATATGAAAGAACAACTCGCCGCAATCGAAATTCCGGCAAATATTGATCCGCGACTTTTGGCGTTGTGGTTGTACCGGGAACGCCAAGAAATAGAAAATCTTGAACGCAAAGATAAAAAACGTTATGTTGAATCACACGGTCGCAGTCTTGCTCGGATTTTTGCCGCGTTTACAGGAGTCGTGGTAATGATGACAATGATCCTACTAGGAGTAGTTCAAGGTAAAGAAGTAAACGATATTCTTGTCAATACATGTATTGTATTTCTAGTTTACACGGTGTTGGGTTTTTTTGTCGGGTATTTTTTTGAAGGATGTGTCTCGGATTCGGTCGAAACATTGCTGAGAGAAATAGTCGAAAGAAATAAAAATAACGATCAGTCCTAACTCCCCCAAATCGTGTCTTTCCGGCTGGTATTTTTTAAAGGACAATAGAGACAGAGGGGACATGAAGGACAAATGAATCGATTACTCAACTTCATTAAAAGAAAAACGCGAACATCATATCGAAGCCGGTATTATTTTTGCGTTGGTTTTATTGGGGCTAGTAGTGGGGTTTTGTCGTTTAGGTTTTGCCAGATGATGCCGTAGAAACTTCCGTCGCGTGTTGTTTTGAAATTTGTTTCGATGATTTTGAAATTGTTTGAGTTTATTTTCGCGTTTGGTTCGTATTTTTTGAGAGTGTCTTGCAATAACTCAAGCCCTAAAATTATTCGCGTGTCCCGCAATTGCGAAAATACAAATTCCCGCTCAACCCCACTATAACAAACGCCCGTAAGAGTTGCTGAAGTTACGTTGGAACTCGTCCGCCAATGAATCGGCTCGCCGTCAAATTTACTTTCTGGTGTTGTGTGAACAATCACCCGCACTGAACCCGCCGAAAATTCATAACAAAACTCACTAAGCCGCTTAACACGCGAACCAAATCCATCCAAATGATACTCCACCTCAAACGACTCCGCCCGAAATACCCCGCCAACAGAACGATCCATACTCGGATGCATACTGCCTTGATCAACCAATAATCCCAACGCTGATAAAATCTTGTTGTCCTTCTGATAATGCCGACCCCACGCACTCGCAAAATCATTGCCATTACGCTTAAAACGTAACCGAAATACCGCAACCGTTTTATTGGTCGATTTTTTTGCGGACAAATTATTGTTGCGTTTATTGCTCGTGATGTTATCGTTGTTTTTGTTGTCTTCGTCGATTGTCCAGTAGGCAATTAGTCCGCGTGATTGTTCCCAGAACGTATGATACGAAGCCGTTCCAATTGTGCTTGTAGTGTCCATCCAAGTTGTGCCGATTACATTGAACGCGGGACGGCTTTTGATGAAAAGATTTTTAACCTCACGCGGTTTGCTCGGAATTTCCAAAAAATATTTTCTTAGCCGCTCATCAATCTGCCGCTTAGGTACAAGCACTGATAATTCCGCCGCACTTTGCGTCAATTTGTAATCGTTGCCCCAATCACCTAGCCTTGCGAGAATCATACTCCGCACCTTCACCGATAACCTGTCCGCATAACTCCGCGAATGCGGTCCCGCTAACTCGCCCGTCATCGGATGATAACGAATTGCTAACATCGACCACGCACCAGATAAAAGTTCCTTCGCGGCGTTACGGCATTCTATGTCCGACACCACATAAAGCATTCGCTCCAACTCCTCAATCACCACCGGTGAATACGCCGGACTATTGTACTCGTTAAACGCGCCGCTGTCGCGAAAATGATTAAGACTGCGCAAAATTCTAAGACGACCAAACTCTAAAAATTTTTCATTGCCCAATATTTCGCCCGCCGCTGCCGTTACTGTTGCTCCCGTGATTGCGATATTCGTATAAGCCGCGCCGACATTACGCTTTATTATTGCCCGACAACAATACTCCAAAGACCTCTCAGCCCTTGCCCGAACATCAGCCTCAAGACGATGAGCAAAATCATGCAAAATAATAACCAACACCGCACCTTGAAAATCCGCCCAATTGTAATCAACCGTCGCCATCTCACTAAGCGACTCCTCCGCATACCACGACCAAATACCAAACGTCTTGCTGTTCGGATCACAATCCTGCAACTCCAAAACCCGCTCAAGCACCTTGTTGCCCTCAACATGATGCTCCCGCTTCGGACTCGCAAGCAATAACATTGCCCGATCCATCGCCGCACGAGTCGGATGTACTCGTGTGCCTTTGTCAAAATTCGAATGATAACCTTTCGGAGAATTGTGCGATCCCCAAGGAAAACCATTGCTCGGATCAATTTCGTCGTCGTGCCGTTTGATAATGTTCAAAATGAGTTGGTCACGCTCACTAACAAACACCTTGCCCGCCGACCACAAAACAGAACCACAAAAAACATAAACCAGAAATATAATAAATCCCGTAAAAATAATAGACTTCAACCTTGAATGACCACAACTTGATGTCGCGATTACGTATTCGGTTTTGGGAAATTTAAGACGGCTTGAATGTATCATTTTTCAATTGCGGAATTTTTTTGTTTCATTGACAGCGAGTTGATCGCAACGTTCATTTTCAGGATGACCGGTATGACCTTTGACGTGTTTGAATTGTATGTTGTGTTTTGCAATAAGACGGTCAAGCTCTTGCCAAAGCTCGACATTTTTCAATTCCGCAGAAGATTCGCGCGACTTTCGCTTCCAACCGTTCGCCTTCCAACGCGGCATCCACTCTTTAAGCCCGCGAATTACATACATCGAATCACTCACCAACTCAACATTCGTCGGTCTCTTGAGTGCCTTAAACCCTTCTATCACGGCAAGTAATTCCATGCGGTTATTTGTTGTCGCCGCTTCGCCGCCTGAGCGTTCTATTTCCTTGCCGCTCTTAGGATGCCTCAAAATAAATCCCCAACCGCCCGGTCCGGGATTGCCGCTACAAGCACCATCCGCAAAAAGTATTACTTCGGGTTCCATAATATTTTGTCAATGTATTTTTGTTTTTGAAATGGGCAAAAGTTTTTTCACCGCAAAGGCGGCGAAGTCGCACGAATAATTTTTAAAATCTTTCTTCGTCTTTGTTATGTTTAAAATTTAGCGGTTGTGATTTCTTTGTAGTCGTCTTTGTTTAGGTGGAATAATATGATTTCTTTCGGGTATTTTTCGGTGTAGTTTTGCAATTTTTCTACGAATATGTTGCAGTTTTCAACACCCCAAGGCGTGAAGCCTACTTTGTTGATTTTATTTTCAACACAATACTCAAAAATTAAATCAAGATCGCCGCTGATCTCAAATTTCGACTTCCACGCCCGTTCCGACAACGAATACAAACAATACACCCGTTTTGATTCGGCGATATGTTTCCACGTTATCACGCGCGGCTTTCTGTCAAAAAAACTCCGACGCTCAAAATCAGAAATCGAATGCACCACCAAATCAACCTTGTCATAATAATTCCAAATACTATCACGCACAATCGAAACCTTGATCTCCGATTCCACTTTCAATTCGGAGGTTTCATTGATTTTATGCATTTGGAATAGTTCCACGCCGTTAGCGTTGTGGTGTGTTAGTATTTTGGGGTTGATGTAGCGTTTGTCTTTTCGTGTCAATTTTGTGATCTCGTAGGGCAAACCCATTACACCAACATCTGTCCTGTCCCAATAGTTGCCAAAATTCGCAACATGAACATAATCGTCATTGAGAATCTGCATAACATAGCCGAGAAAATACGACGAACCCAACGGACACCTGATCTCACGATGATAACAACCCAAATTGACCGCAACCAAACAATCCACCTTGACGTTTTTTGATTTGAGGTAATCAACCGCCCACAAACAACGCATTCCCACACAAGTAACACGCCCAACCCGAAACGGTTCAAAACTGCCATCCTTCAACGCCGCCGATTGATCTTGGAAACTCTCCGAATCAATCAGATAGATCTCGTCAAAAGGCAAGTCCTCGTATTCCGGCTTATTCGCACCAGACGCGAAATAAACTAATGTACTCATCTCAACAAATACAAACGTCATAAATTACTACACCGAAGCCGACCACCACGACAACTTCGATACATATTGAAATCACACTCCGACGACGGCGTTGAATTTGCATGTTTTGGTGCATTCGCCGCATTTGATACATTTTTCCGCGTCAATGATATGTGGGCTTCGACGTTCGCCGCTGATTGCTCCGACCGGGCATTTTTTCGCACACGCCATGCAACCTTTGCACCTGTCCGCCAATATTTCAGGCTTCGCCAACTCTTTACATTGACTGGCAGGACAACGTTTTTGAAACACATGCGAGTAAAGTTCATCGCGGAAGTTGCGCATTGTTGAGAGTACGGGGTTCGGCGCGGTTTTGCCCAACGCGCAAAGAGAACCTTTAGAAACCGTCCGCGCAACTTGCCCCAAAACATCAAGCGTTTCCTGTGTCCCGTTGCCCGCAATTATGTCGTCAAGCAACGCCAACATTTGACGTGTTCCGTCACGGCAAAGCAGACATTTACCGCAAGATTCGTTTTGTGTGAATTGCATGAAAAAGCGTGCCATTTGAATCATGCACGTACTTTTGTTCATCACAACCAAACCGCCAGAACCAACCATCGCCCCAACACCACGCAATGAATCAAAATCCAACGGCAAATCGAGATGTTGTTCGGTAAGACAACCGCCGGACGGTCCGCCGATTTGGACGGCTTTGAAGTTATCGTTTGAGATGTTTCCGTTTTTATCGATAACGCCTCCGCCGATGTCAAAAATTATTTCGCGCAATGTTGTCCCGAATGGAACTTCGATTAGTCCGGTGTTGACGACGTGTCCTGTTAGGGCAAAAGTTTTTGTACCGGACGAGTTTTCGGTTCCGACTTTGCGGTAATTTTTGGCACCGTTCAAAATAATGTAAGGCACGGCGGCAAGCGTCTCGACGTTGTTAATAACTGTCGGTTTACCCCACAATCCGCTTTGTGCCGGAAACGGCGGTTTGGGACGCGGCATTCCGCGATCACCTTCGATTGAAGCGATCAACGCAGTTTCTTCTCCGCAAACAAACGCGCCGGCACCTTCCATTACGTGTATGCGGAATGGTTTACCGGTACCGAAAACATCGTCGCCAAGAATCCCCAATTTTTCCGCATCGGCAACAGCACGCCGAACACGTTGCACGGCGAGCGGGTATTCAAGCCGGACGTAAATATAGCCAGCGGTTGCGCCGATTCCGCGAGCTGCTATCATCATTCCTTCAATGACACTGTGTGGGTTGCCTTCCATGACGCTGCGATCCATGAATGCGCCCGGGTCGCCTTCGTCGGCGTTGCAAATTACGTACTTGGTGGGATTTTTTTCTTTGGTTGCGAACTGCCATTTTTTGCCTGTTGGGAATCCGCCGCCGCCGCGACCGCGAAGCCCCGACTCGACCAATTCGCCGCAAACCGAATCCGGCGTCATATCCGTCCAAGCCGTAAGTGCCGCCTCATAACCGCGATTGGCAATATATTCGTAAACGTCTTCGGGTTCAAATACGCCGCAAGGTTTAAGAGTTAAGCGGGTTTGTTTTTGGTAGAACGGGATTTCGTGTTGACCTTGACATTTGCGGTTATTGTCGTGGCGGTCAACGTAAAGGAGACGTTCGATTATTTTTTTGCCTTTGATTGTCGTTTCAACAATTTCGTCAACATCTTCCAATTTAACTTTGGTGTAAAGGATTTTATCGGGTTCGATAGACAGCAAAGGTCCCATTTGGCAGAAGCCTTGACAACCGCTTTTAGACAAACGCAGCCAATCTACGCTAGACGAGTTTTTATCGGGTTGGTTATCTTCGTAATTGAGTTGAGTTTGGATGTCAATGCCTGATTCTTTGATTTTCCTTTCGAGAGCGTGAAACAGTTCAAGCGAACCGTTGGCAACGCAACCGGTTCCAGCACAAATTACTACTCTTCGGTTAGAGTTTTTCATTGCGTTGTTGAATTTATTTGTGCAAGCGGTCAAAAATTCTTTTGGGGTTGTCATTTAATGATTTAAAATTTGGTTGTTTTTTTATTTATAATCAAGCTGTTTTAAAATTCCTGAAGCTGGACACGCAAACGCAACAACGTGAAGCGGTTGTTCAAGGGCGAAGCCTATCGCCAATACCGGTTTCGGTATATCCGGTTTCGGTATATCCGGCTTCTTATTCGCCGACGCAAAGAAAAAACTTCACCTCAACAGGCGAACACCGGCAGAATTCTAATAGCCATCCTCCCAATGTCAACTACAGGGAGAAAATTCACCAGTTAAGCGGTGGTCACGCAACGGCGTTCAATAATTGGTCATGTGCCAGCGAAAACGGCGTGCTTGTGTGTCAGCGAAAAGGGTACAGTGGTTGTCAAAAGTGTGTGTCATTTTTTATACTATGTTTTTTTCAAAAACATCCGTTTTCCCCTTTTACCTTTTAAAAGTTATGCAATTAAAAAACAGTTTGTCGAGAATTATTATCTCATGTTACGCATCGGTGACAACCAGACGTATTTTCCCCGTCCCGTTAGGGACGAAATGTTGGTAGAAAATGTGGTAAAAACATATTTCGTGTCCCGTAGGGACACAATGTGATTAAAA
>JAIRWK010000222.1 GCA_031268995.1 Planctomycetaceae bacterium | reverse complement strand
TGTGTCATGCAAAAAGCCGGAATTGTTTGTCGAACTTACAACATTTTTATATTTGTACAAAGTCCGCAACAATGTCGTCTTGCCCGTGCTGTTCCCGCCGATAAACACGTTCACACCAGGGCAGAAGCCCGCCACAAACTCGCCCTTGAATACCAAGAAGTCTTTGATTTCCACACGCTTGAGAGCCATTTATTTAACCCTCATTAACATCAATATACTAAAGTATTTTAAAATTCTCGAAGCTACAATTACTTCTCACACGTTAAAATTCGCCTTTCATCAAAAAAAGGACATTAGGGACAAAAGGCACTTGGGAGACAGATGAACGAATGAACATTGTTTAAAAACCGAGTTTTCCTTTGCGATGAGTCTAATTTTTTGATACTTTCGATAGATGCAGGGATACGCCTCCCGTACTTCAGCAACTTTCCTGCAACCACTTTAAACGATTTTTCGCCTTTCCGCAACCTTACCAGCGGCACTTGATCGGAGTTTTTTACTTTCCGCAGGCTTTCGACTGACGTACAGAGGGAGTTTTCCGCCTTCCGCAGAGTTATAGCGGACGGTTTAAACGACTTTTCGCCTTCCGCAGAGTTTCCAGCGGCACTTGATCGGGGGATTTTAAACGCAAAAGACGCGAAAGTTTCGCGAAAAATCACGAAAACCAGAATTTCGCGTTTTTTTTGCGTGTTTCGCGTTCTAAAAATTGCTTCGTGAACTCACCCCCCCCAGTTTACACAAGACAGCTACAAAAAATCCGCTTGAAGTATATTTTTCTGAAAGTCGTGTTGACTTGGGTTGAGGAAATTGTTAAACTCCGCGATGTTCGTGATCGAGTCCGTTGCCGATGTGGGCGGCAAATTGCCGAAACCTAAATCACAAACCATCACCAAAAAACTTTAACCAATACTATTAAATTATGAAAAATAATTACGTTAACAAGATTTTGTCGATCTTGATTTGTGTTGCTGTAGCAACTATTTCTCATGTTTTGTTGTTGAATGCGCAAGAGGAAAATGTTGATTCCAAATTGCGTACTGCGTTGAAATTTAAGCCGCAGCAGCGGGATGTTGAGTATGATATTCCAACCGAAGCGGAAATTCCGCAATGCAAAATTGACCTCTACGAAAATAAAAGAGGTTATATTGTTACCAATTCGCAAAATCATACCATCCGCGTATTTATCGATACCAACGGAGACGGACAACTCGACCAATGGTCATACTACCGCAACGGCATCGAAGTTTACCGAGATGTTGCAACTACCGGAAGCGGTAAAGCCGATCAATTTCGTTGGCTTAATCACGGCGGAACGCGGATTGGGGTTGACATAAATCGCGATTCGGTGATTGATTATTGGAAAAATATTTCGGCGGAAGAGGTTTCGCGTGAGGTGATTTTGGCGGTTGCGGAATGTGATGCCGGTAGGTTTTTGCGGGTGAGTTTATCGGCGGAGGAGTTGCAGATGCTTAGGTTGGGCAAGAGTTTGAATGATTCGGTATCAAGGAAAATTGCCGGTTTACAAAATAGCTTCAACGAATCGGTCAAGGCAATGAGTTTGAGTGAAGACACGCAATGGTATCAACTTAACGCAGGATTCCCGGGTACGATTCCGGCGGGAAGTAATGGTGTTGCGAGTGATTTGACGGTTTATGAGAACACGATTGCAACGGTGGGGACTGGTTCGGGCAAGGAGACAAAACAGGTATCAATTGGTACGATTGTCAATGTTGGCGAGAACAATTGGCGTGTTGTTGATGTGCCGAAAATTTATGACGACGCGACTTTTGCCTACACATTTATCCCGCAATCCGCAAATCCAGCAGGCAGCAATCAACAGGACAACGAAATAATAAAATTGATCAACGACTATCAAAAACTTATTACCGAAACGCAGAATTTGCCGACGAATGAACGACCCGCGCAACACAAAAAATCAATGACGGCAATATTGCAAATTATAAAATTGTCCGCAACAGAAAAAGACCGCGAACTTTGGATAAGACTTATGGCAGACGAAATAATGGAAGCGGCACAAAATAAAGAATTTCCTGAAGCGAATAGTTATATTGATCAGATTTACAATTCGGTTGCCGGTAGTGAGAATGCCGAGTTAGCCGCTTATGTCAGGTACAGGCAAATCATGACGGAATATCACACGAGCAAATTGGACGAGGTTCAGGCTTATACGGCGTGGATGACCAATCTGGAAAATTTCGTTACGGAGAAACATTTCGAGTCAACCGAAACAGGTTTGGAAGTTATGATGCAGCTTGCGGGCAACCGCGAAATGTCAAGCCGAACAGGTGAAGAACCGCTCAAATGGTACTCAAAAATAGTCGAGCTTGCGGGCAACAAACCAATTGCCGCCAAAGCCAACGGAGCAATAAGACGTTTGCAATCCGTCGGAAAAATAGTACCGTTTCAAGCTACGGATTCTGCCGGTAAACGTTTTGATATTGCCTCGTTGCGTGGGAGTTATGTGTTGTTATGTTTTTGGGACAGTCAAATTTCCGACATGCCGACGCTTAGCAGAATTAAAGCTGAAGCGGATCGTTTGGCAGGTTCGGGAGTCAAAACGGTTGGTGTGAATCTTGATTCGCAAGCGGATATATTGAACGGCACGGCAACGAAGTTGGGATTAAATTGGACGCAACTATTCGCACAAGGCGGTCTCGATAATCAACTCGCAACATATTGGGGAATCCAAAACGTGCCAAGTTTAATATTGTACGGAAAAGACGGAAAAGTCCTACGCTCAAATATAAACTCCATCACCGAAATCCAATCAATCATCGAAAACGATAAATAAAAAAACACCCAAAGAAATTTTAGGCATCGCCCTTGAACAATCGCTTCACGTTGTCGTGTTTGCGTGTTCAGCTTCAGGAATTTTAAAGTAGCCTGAGTATGAAAGGAACCACCCCCATAGGTATTAAGTTAAGGGGTTAGGGGTGGTTTTATTCTATCACGTGTTCTGTACTGGGATGTTTCTCTTAAACACTCACCATTTGCCACTTTTTTATTTTGGGAAAATTATTTTTGGGTGATGCCTAAGGATAATATACTCAAGCTACTTTAAAATTCATGGAGCTGAACACGCAAGCGCAACAACGTAAAGCGGTTGTTCAGGTGCGAAGCCTATCGCCTTACCGGCTACGGCATAGCGGATCATATTCTATTTTCTGATCTTGCGTATATCTCCTCCAAATTTGCGTCGTCTGCGTGCCGGCTTTTAAATGTGCATTGCAACTCAATGATGACGGTTTTGGGAAGTTCTATCGGGCTGTTTTAAAAAACAGAATATCGTTATAACCGATACAATCGGAATAATTGAGAAAAACTTTTTCCTGTAATTGTTATTTTACCTATTTTGCCCACTTGAAAAAAAAAAAAAATACGTGTTATATTCAATATAAGTAAGATAAGTAAAGGTTAGAGCAGTGATTTAACTGTAAGGAACCGGAAGGAACCAGCAGCAAACGATGCATCGCACAGCCTAACCGGAAAGTTGGCTTATCAGAATAGCACATGCCGTTCAAAGGGAATATGTTGAACCTGCGGCATAAACTAATTATGCCGTTCAAAGGGAATATGTTGAACCTGCGGCATAAACTAAATATGCCGTTTACAGGGAATATGTTGAACCTGCGGCATAAACTAAATATGCCGTTTACAGGGAATATGTTGAACCTGCGGCATAAACTAATTATGCCGTTCAGGGGATACGTTGAACCTGCGGTATAAACTAAATATGCCGTTCAGGGGATACGTTGAACCTGCGGTGTATTGGTATGTCAAATTTCCTTACAATTTAGGAGAAAAAACATGAAAAAAGCAACATTAATAGTTGCCGTTGCACTGCTCAGTGCAACATTTATCGTCCCGCCACAATCCGTGACAGCAGACGAACTCAATGGTGCTATAGATCCCAAAACCGGTGCTGGAACACCTGTTGCAGGAATCACCAAACAGGAAAACCCGCAACCTAAAACGCGGGCGTTACTTCACGAAAATGCCAAACGAGAGATCAGATGGCAACCATGGGAGTACCGAAATGCCTTCTCCGCAAGCGTTCTGGAACAAATCCAGAAAAGCATAAATGAAGGCAAAATTAAATTGGGCGAAGTCAATATCAGTGAGAATGATACCTTGTTCGATGCTGTAGAAAAAGGGTCGGACTTGAGAATCCCCGCTTTGGTAGAGGCATACAACTCCCGAAAACTTGACCTGTCAAAGGGAAAGAATTTCAAACTTGCGGTTTACACCTACCGGCACAACTACGCCGATACCGGCTTATTCCAACTTTATGTTTCCGGTACGGTTACATTTGATACCACAGAAAAGGATCCGCCCGAGCAGGGAAAGGAGCATCCGTTCATGGATATTCAAGCTCTTCAATACGAGTTTGAAGACCCTGATTATACTAGTGGCAAACCTGGTAAAAGCAGGCATGCTAGCCAAACAGTAACTCTCTGGCGTGGTGCTGTAGTACGTGTTAATGCTGAAGGTACAGTTGAAAATGTTGCTGGAAGTATTGCTGGGGTTAATGTCGGTGCATTTGATAAGGATGGTAAGTGGATCAAGGCCGAAGTAAATCAAGATCCATTTGCGGATTGGGAACTGGCAAGCGTGTTAAAACGTGATGCCTATGATCCGGCAATGGCTGTTGACCGACCGGATTACGTTCATCCGTCTGACCGTATTAAGAAAATTGAAAAAGTTGCCAATGAAGCAGGATTGGGCGTTCAACCTGGCATTCAACCAGTACCGAAGGTATACCAGTACACTGGTCCCCGCAGTTCGTACCGTTACACCCGATTCCTACTCGGAAACGGACGTTAATTTAGGCACTGTTTGATTATGAATGAAATTTAAGAGCGGGGTGTAAAATCCCCAGAATAAAATTGGGGAGTGTGGGGGCAAGTGTCCCCCACTCCTAATATTACGTAACAATTCACTGGATTATAAATAACCACTGAGGACACGGAGTCCACAGAGGAAATTTTTTAGAGTACAAAACATACGAAATTTTACTTTTATATCGAAGCCGTTATGGGCGAAGCCTACCGCCCATAACGGCTTCGGTATACTAACCTTATAAGGAGAACAAAAATGTTCAAAAATACAATTTACATATTATTTACGACGGCGTTGATATTTATTGTCAATGACGCAGTTTACGCAGAAAAACATAAGGATGTACAGTCCTTACTTTACGAATTTGAAGACGGTGGAAAAGTCGATAAAGAAAAGCCGGTACCGGAACAAATTCCGATCCAACAGAACCCGCTCCGATGTTGTTGTCCATGCAAGCCGGTTGTGTTTGCTCCTGTGGAACGTTGCTGTCCTCGATATCCGGGCGTTATCTATAGTAATATGTGTCCAAACAACACATATTATTATTCCAATAATATCCGTTGCGTACCATACACTAACCGAAGATGCTACAACTACTTGAACATAGACACAAGATACCAAAGAAGACAAAATGCAATAATACGCTCAGGTTGTTTTTAAATTCCAAAAAACACTATCGGTGAGTTAATGCATTTAAAAATCAGCACGCAGACTACGCAGATTTTGGATGGATATTCGCAAGATCAGAAAACGAAATCTGATCTGCGATCATCTTTTTAAATCTGCGCTATCTGCGTGCTAATTTTTAAATAGACAAATTATAATAATTTTTCAACACAAAAAGCACGAAACTTAGACACTGCCCTGAAATAAAATCATACTCAAGCTACTTCAAAATTCCTGAAGCTGAACACGCAAGCGCAACAATGTGAAGCGGTTGTTCAAGGGCGAAGCCTGCCGCCTACCGGCTACGGTATACTTTTATAAAACTGCAATTCCTGCGACGAATATGGCGTTCCGTCGGCGCGAATCAAATCGTGTTGCCAGATTTCCGGTTCGGGCGTTCCCTTTTTGCTTCCCCAATGGAAATATGTTTGCGTTCGCCCCGCAACAAGTCCCCAATTGTA
>JAIRWK010000129.1 GCA_031268995.1 Planctomycetaceae bacterium | reverse complement strand
AGAGCACAGAGTTCACAGAGATAATTTTTTTGAATATGAAATAGACGAAAATTTCATTTTCAACTCTTTCGTATATTTTCGTATTTAAAATTCACCTCTGTGAACTCTGTGTTCTCTGTGGTTGATAAAAATTCTATCGACTGAATAGTTACACGTTTTTTTTAGGGTTTTAGGGTGTGTTTGGGCGTCTATACCGTAGCTGCTACGAAATTTATTTTTTTTGACAGGATAACAGGATTGTCAGGATATAATAAAATCCTGTATATCCTGCTATCCTGTTAAATCCTGTCAAAAAAATAAAAACTGAATTTCATAGTGTTATGAGTATACTAAGGCATCGCCTTACCGGCTACGGTATATTTCAGAATCGCCATTGGAATCCTGTTTGCAAGGAATTTATTGACTCGGCTTCTCCTCCTACGAATACTTCGCCGACATAGTTGATGAAAATACTGCGACAATGGAATCGGTCGAATGAATAATTTGCGCCGATGTTGAAGGTGAATACGGAGTTTCCGTAGCGGCTTGTTTTTAGGGTTGAGGAGATGGTTCCTTGTGAGACTGTTGCTTTGGCGTAGTCGTCGAGTAGTTGTTGTGAAAAGGCAACGCCAGCATCTAAGCACAATAAATCGTAATGGCATTGAATATCTGTCCCAAGACGTAAAAATAATTGATCGACGGACAAATCGTCGTAGCGGAAACCTCCCAAACCTTCGTTGGCGGAGCTTACCGAGTTGCCAAGATAGTCGAACGAAATATACGGGCGAACAGAAAAATTATGCAATGTCTGAAACTTTCGACCGAACTCAATATTTGCCTCGAATGAATTGCCGTCCGGTCGCACGGTAAACTCACGTCCCAAACCTGCGTCGTATCTCAAAATCTTGTAACGCTGATGCCCGAAACCCAAAACGCCGCGAACATCAAACCCGTAAGAAAATAGCATTGCGCCGTACGCTCCAACATAATAATCATCGCCTTGAATTTCATCGTTGCTAATTTTGCCCCGCGAATCTTCATACCCGAACATAAATCCTAAATGCACACCAAATTCTGAAGCAACATCAAAACCAAATTGAATACCATTTGACACCGACTTCAACATCTCGCCGTCATAAACATCAAACGAACTCCCAACCGACGACTTGCGCCCGACATAATTAACCCACGTGTTGTAATAACCGCTTTGCGGAATTGCGGCGGCGATATGCGGGCTATAACTTTGACCGCGAATTTGTGTCTGTGTTCTTTCGCCTGATAGATATTCGCCTTGAACTGTTCCGTAGCGGTAGAGCAATTGATTTATGCGGGAATTTACGGCATTTTGCACGGTGTTCCATTTGTGAACGTAAGCCGCAGATGCGTAAATATCGGACAACCGCGCAGTATCCAGAACTCCGATAAGTTTTATTTTGCCGTCAACAACATCGACATTTACAAGCGTACTGCCAAGCCGAATTGCTTCCGACGCGCCTTTGACTTCGCCATCCGCAATTTGCACGCCCGCCGCCAACTTCGTCATGTCAGCATTCGACAAATCAAGCTCCCAAATTGTCCCCGCATCGAACACAACATCGCCCGTTGCCCCGCGTCCGTAAAGATTGGCAACCGCTCTGAAACCGGATTCGCCAACACTCGTAAATCCGCTCCGCAAAACTCCTTCGCGAATAAAATAACCGCCCGCTTGATGCTGCGTGTCCCCAAGTAATGACAAAATCCCGCCGCCAACTTTGGTAACATTGCCCGTAATATAATGCCCGTCAAAATCCTCAATCTTCGACCCCGCACCTGCGCTAAACAAAACTGCGGCATCGGCAAAAATGGAATTTCCGTGAGCGTTATTTGTAGAGTTTGCTGTTGCTCTGTTGTTTTGAAAGAGGACATTGCCGTAGTTTGTGCCGGAAATTATTTCGATTCCTTTTGACGTATATATCGCACCGCCAAGCGACTCGCCGCCGGTGGCAATTGATTGGTTGTCGATAAATTCACCGCCGCGAATTCTTGACGGCGCGGTTGAGTCGTAGAATGTAGAATTGTCCGTCCGTGTAATCGCAATCGCGCCGCCGGAAGCGTTGGTACCTTTTGCGGTGTTGTTTGTGAAATCTGTTTTGGTTGTTTCGATTCGTTGTGTGGCAAAAATTGCGCCGCCGAAAGCGGAGGACGAGTTTGAGGTTGCGGTGTTGTCGTCAAATGTTGTGTTGGCGAAGGTTGTAACTTGATTTTTGATGTTGTCCTTGTCCGAATCCGACAATGGAATACTGTTTTGGTAAAAACTGTAAACCGCAACCGCGCCGCCGCCCGCCCGCGAATTTCGCGAGCTAACCGAATTTCCGCTGAACATAACCCCGTCAAAAATCCCGTCAACATCACGCAACAAAACCACCGCCCCGCCCATCGCCTCGCCAACACCGTCGTTTTTCGCAATATTCGCGTCGAAATTCGTGTCGGCAATTTTTATAGTCGTTTTGGGAACAAGTAATTCGTTGCTGCCGGATGTTACGGAATATTGTTGATCAACAAATAACGCGCCGCCATAAGCTGTGCCTTCGCCGTCTGTTAAAATCGTCGCGGAGTTGTTTGCGAAATTTAATTTGGAAATAACACTGCCGCTGCGAACGCCAGATAACGCCAAACCGCCGCCGGCAACATATCCTTGAATATTTGCCGTAACCGAATTATTGATTACGTTACCCTCTTCAATTTTGACCACATCGTAATGCAAAATACTCGCGCCGCCGCCAGCCGCGAACATATTTGAACGCGGAAGACTGTAACCGAGATCTCGCAAAATTACGGAGTTGTTCGAGAAATCTGTTTTTGTGAGTGTGAGAGTTTTGCCGTCGTTGTTAAATTCTGTTGCTGTGGTAACAAAACCGCCGTCAATATATAACCCGCCGCCGCTTGCGCTAAAGGGCGAGTTTTGACTTGCGGTAACGTTAATTTTGTTATCGGCAAAAATCATGTTGTTGAATGCGGCGTTGCGTGAGCGGTTATTGTTGCCCGCGATATTCAGAACACCGCCGTTATAAGAATTGCCCGATATGGGAGTTGTGTTAGTGAAGTTAAAGGAAGAGAAATTAAAATTGGCGAAACTGATGTTGGGTAAACTGTCAACATAAAGTAAACGCCCGTTTGTTCCGGATTGCGAGATTCGGGTCAATAACGGTTTGCCGGAAAAGTTCAACCCCGAAAGCGTTACTCCGTTAAATTCCCAAACATTGCCATTTGAATTATTATACAAAACAACTCCGCCGTCAAACAAAAGATTCAAACTAACATTGCCCGTCCCCGAATCAATCACCGCAACATCGTCCGTCAAACTCTGGATACTATAATAATCGCCCGCAAAATTCTCGGTTGCCTGCAAAACAACAAAAAACAAAACGGTTGCAACCCGCATCAGAAATCCAATAATGTTATACCCGACATCTTTCATCTTATACTCGAGTTATTTTTTAATTCCCGAAGCTGCGGTAAAACTACAACGCAGAGCGTTAGGAAATCGCAACGACGCGAAGCGGTTGTTCAAAATCGCCCTACCGGCTACGGTATACTCTCTCTCGACCCAATTAACAAAACTTACGAATAATTCCACACAAAAACGAAATATTACCTTTGGCAAAAGATAAATGAAAGTTTCCATTTATCCCAAAACTCCGCCAAATATAATTGAACCGACTCTAACAATTTAACACCTAAACCCAATTCTAATGATCAAAATAGAAATTGTTTTTTAACGCGAAATACACGAAATTTCCGCGAAAAAACACGAAACTATTTTTCGCGACCTTTCGTGATCTTTCGCGTGTTTCGCGTTTAAAAATCTGCGTTCTCTGCGTGCTTATTTTTTTCTTGTGTTAAGTTGGGTAGGTTGAATGGGGTTTATTGGTTGTTCCGGTCGAGTTGTTTTGGTAATGACGTATTTTAATGATTTGATGTTTTTTCCGTTTAGACTAATTGTAACGAATAACGATAAAGCAATCAGCACATTGTATGCTATTGCGCATTGGGGTATTTTTGAGTCACACATAATACGCAAATTTGATAGATACCGGCAAAACACATTCGTTTTGTTTTGCATGAATCTACAAAATTGTCCGCACTACCCGCATGCAACACCTCACTATGAAATTCAGTTTTTATTTTTTTGACAGGATTTTATTATATCCTGTAATCCTTGCTTTAAAGAGAAAAGAAATGAATTTCATAGCAGCTACGGTATAAGTTGTTTGTGCATTGTTACCGTTTTTACCATCAGGAGAATAGCAATGAGAACTGAAAAGTCCAGAATGACGGACATTTCGTTGATAACAAGCAAATCAAAAAAAATCAAAACCATTCTGAAACCCAAGATTTCAGATATCCTCTCAACTTGCGCAAAAAATCAAACCTGCATCCACTCAAACCAATATAACCACAACACACATCGTTTTTTTAGCACGCAGAATACGCAGAATTGTAAGATTGTCGCAGATAAGAATTTAAAAGATCAATTTCAAACAGTCAAAATCTCTACCCGCACAAGATCAATCTTGCGCGCATTATCGGCAATTATCTTTGCCGTTACCCTACTCCTGACCTTCGCACTCTCGCAAAATAATGAAACTTTCGCACAAGTACTACACCCAGGTTATCCAATACAAGCCACAACAACTATCACCACAAATATAAATGTCAACAATATCGCCACACCATATAGCATAACAATAAACTTCTACGGTCTTCCCGACCCAAACGGCGGATACATTGACTCGTTCTCAAACCATCCTGATTGGGTTGATGCGATTACCGCTGGTTTCGAATATTGGGCTTCGATATGCAATGCAGAGACTGGACTTGGAGACAACGGTCAAAGATACGAAATCTGGCTTGGCAACCCGCCCGAAGATCAGGCATCAACGAATGGCAGAATCGCTGATGATCCCAATACCGGTTTCCCAACATATACAATAACTTTCGATGCTGATCGACGCACCGTTTTCAATGTTGCCACCGAAAACGGCGCTCCCGCGAACTCTGGTAATACCGGTCAAGTCCGTGATCACAATGTTACGGTAAATTACAATTGGCGAAATCAAACCATCCATGAACTCAGCCATATACTAGGTTGGGATGCCGGAATCAATGCCGCAGGTACTGGTTTCGATTTAGACCCAAGCCGGTACCGGATTTATTTGGATAATAAAAACACTAATGCGTTACCCGGAATGACGTTTAACGCTTGGGGAGGATATGACGATGTTGATTTTATAGGCTCTCTCGCGATGGACATTTTTAATGATCATCCTCTTGATGGCGGTAGTGGTCTTCTTAGAAATATTTTGGGCGATGGTAATTCTGACACTAATGAAATTCCTCTGGGCGGTACCGGAATTTCACCAGAAGCTGTTTTAAATCATCTAAAATATCAAAACATTGATACCAATATGTTTATGCTTATGGGCTGGGATGTTAAAACAGAACTCGCCCGTAATTTTTTGTCCGAACTCGAATTGGCAATAATGGTGGATAGCGGACTTATGGATCTGAATTTTGGGTTACAGCAACATTTCGGAATGTCGATCTACCAACAACGCGGCGGTATAGCAGGTAACGGTCATTATGATCCATACAAATTGGTTTATGACTGGAGCGCGCATGAACATCAGGTTATAGGAAATTATCTTGGACCTAATACTGGTTACGAATCTTACGTTTCTAATTTTGCGACGGGTTTACACATTGTGTCCGGCAACAATAAATTGAGCTACGATGGTATTCTCATGGCTGGCAGAATGAACGACGTAACAGAGGATTCATTTGACAATTTGTACGGGAGATATACAGCAGGTATCCGTGTTGAAAATCATGGGAACTGGCTTTCAATAAAAGACAACTCTGATCTAGCTGGTCAGTACGGTCGAAAAACTCTTGATGTTTCAGAGGTGTCAGGTCAATTCGGTCTCCTTGTTGCATCCGGTAGCTATGAAGATCGTAACGCTACCTTCACCTTGATCAATCGCGGAACGATCTCTTCCTCACTTAGAGCTTTATCAGGTACCGGATATTACGTTTACAGATTTGAGCCTGATAAACCTTTGTCGGATACGATAGCTTATCCGATGATTCTCGTTGATTACGGTAAAGGTCCCGAACTGGTGCTTGACAAAAACGAAATCAGAACAGGTATTTATCTTGATGCGTGGGCTTCGGAGTTGAACTTTATCGGTACTGGCAAATTATATAACGGTATTTTCGTCGATGAAGGTGTTGGCATTTGGGACGGGATGAATTTTGTCGGCGAAGGCGATGTAGCACCGGAGGCACACGGAAACTTTATCAATTGGAATGCAAATAAGGATGGATATGTTACCAATGCAATAACGCCCGTAATAACCTTCGGTCGGCAGGTAAAAGACGAGCTCCTCGATGCCTCATACACCATCCAGTACGTAGATGCAAAAAACAAAGACGAGAAGTTAATTGCTGCCGTTTTCAATGGAGATACCCATTTGTACGAAGTGATCGGTACGGGATACTACAATTCGCAAAACAATTCGCAAATATTTGTTCTTGATCCAGAAGCAGAGGCAAAATACCAAGAGCTGATACAAAAAGACCCTAATAAATACGGGCTCCCTCAAACGATAAAAATCAGCAGCGGTATCGAAAATATAACCACAGTGTCTGGAAAATTTTTCGGCGAATTTTACGGCGGTCCTTGGCAAGTCGAGACTTGGGGAGGTTTGACGGAATTCTATATTCCTAACCGAGATGTTTACAACGGCGATACCACTAGCTCAGTTGCTACAGGCGGATACCAAATTAACTACAATAACGTTCGTTTTGTCATAGGTGCGGATGATGTCGGCGCAAGCCAATACTTGCCCTACGATCCAAGCGATAGACGACAAGGCGCAAGCTCAGAATTGCACCTGAATTATTATAACTCCACAGATGACCCATATGATAATTATTTTCTTAATGCAAACGGCACCGAATGGGCTGATGCAACTTACGTATTCCATCAGGAAGTTGTATTTGGTAGTAAGAATAATACCGGCTCGATTTTGTCGGGAGAAAACGGCACCTACAACTCATCAGCGATATTTGAAAAAGGAATCGATAACTGGATAACAATTCAAGAATTTCACCGAATCGAAGCTAAGGGTACCCCCGAACACCTTTACCGGTTGTGGATTAACAAAGACGATAGCAGTAAAATTGATGGGGTTGATTTTAGCAATCATAACAATATTATGCAGGGTCTGTTCCGTAATCCTGATTACGTTCTGCCATATTTGAAAGATAAAGACCACTACGAAGAATGGGCATCAATAGTAATATGCCATGACGAGCTTGCCGACGAAATATTACTAGATACAGTTCCTAACGGAACCGATCCCTTCGATAAATTACTCGGAGAAATCTCATTGTTCAACCGCTACAGCGGCGTAATAAAAGATGTTTATTCACCCGACGCGGAAGACGGTATATACGCCCAATTCGGTATCTGGATTGATCGGGATTACTCCGATTTTTACGGACAAATGCTAAGCAATAGAGTCATCAGTGCCGGAACATTTATCGAAAACTACGGCATAATTGATGGCATAGGCGGCAGTACCTACATCAATAGCTACGTTTTAGCCGGTTCATACATTTACAACGCATTCGATGCTAAAATGGACAATAATTATATTGTCCGTTCAGGCGCAACTTCACCCAATACGCCGCTTACCGGTGTTTTCACATACATTGCAAACGGCGGTCAAATGACCTACAACGATTACATCATTGCCGGTACAGATTTGATCAACCTCAAAACCGGTGTAATCGAAAATACATATTCCCGCATAACCGCAGTACGCGATCTTTACAACTTCGGCTTGATAAGCAACACAGCCGCCAGCCAATATGTTGGGACATTATACGATGGTCGCTTTGGAGAAGACCTTGAATACACAGATCACTTTACCCACAATCCGGTTGATGGCGGAATTTACACGAAAAACGGCAATATTTATAACCTCGATAACGGCAACCTAAACGACGAAATTATAGGTCGTATGCTTGGCAATCGGCATATAGTTGCCAGAGCGGATTCCGGTGCCAATACGCCGCGTGAACATTACATTAAACGAACCTATTTCGGCACATCCGGCAGCTTGATCAACGAAGGTAAAATTGGTTACACATTCGGAATAGAAAAACGTTACGATATTGAAATGGGTTCGTCCGAAGTATTGCTCGCCAGTATCGAAACGACCAATGACCTAATTAACCTAAATGAAGGCATAATATACGATACGACCATGATCAAAGTCCAACGAGACCTCTACAACGAAGTCCTCGCCCAAATCAAAAATACCGCCTACCTCGACGTAACCGAAAACGCCTATAACCGCGATGCCGGAGAAATAACTAATACTAGTTTTTTCACGGTTGGACGAAATTTATATAACGAAGGTTGGGGCGTAATCGATACCGGTACAAATTTATCCGTCAAATGGGATCTGTATAACGGCGATGACATTGTCGAGTCCAAAGATAAAACCTACCCGCTCTCACACCTCGCCACAATCAAAAACTTCGCCACAATCCAAGTCAATAATGGTAAACTCATTAACGGACAATACGGCTTGCTCACCGATAACAACACAATAATCGCACCAAACGTCCAAAATGAAGGTATCATTGAGCACTTCTTCACCTTCGACATACAACAATCATTGACCAATAAATCCGGCGGCATCATCAGCGTTGCCCAAGACGCAACCCTAACCACAAGATATACTATATCAAACGAAAAAGGCGCAAACCTTTTCATATTCGGCGACGTTAAAGCTAACCAAATTGTCAATGAAGGAACCATTCTCGGTACCGGCTCAATAATCATGAATAACGTTAGCAGCGTATTTCATAACACCGGTCATGTTGCACCCGGCGGCGGAACCGTACTTTTGCCCTACTCCGACGAAGGAAACCAATACTTCAAAAACTACGGCACCAGCTCCATCGGTAACCTCAACTTATACGGTAAATTCATTAACGATGAAAACGGCACATTCGATATAACAATTAACCCATACCCAGACGATAACCCCATCAGCAAAAACTTCGATCCCACAACAATGAAAACATTGAACAGCACCAAATCAGTTACCCAATACGGTCGCATCGACGGCGATATGGGTATGATTGACTCCGTATCAATCAGAACAATCCGCGATAAAAACGGTAACGTAGCCGTACTCAATAGCGGTGAAGCCGAAATTAACGGCGGAACATTGAATATCTGGGCAAAAGATAACGTACCCGGAACCATCAATCCCGCCAGATACTTCGTCAGTCAACTGCCATTTCTCGTAACCGAAGGAGGATTAAAAGTTACACAGACCGGAGCACTCAAAGCATACTTGCCCAACGGCGGTACCGGAATTGTCCTTTTCGACTTCGTACCTGATTATGATGACTACACATATTGGATTAACGTCCAACGTAAATACGACTACGGTAACGTTGCCGGTCAAACCATTAACCAAAAAGCCATCGGTCAATACCTCAATAACATCGGAAGTAATCCAGACCCGACCAGCGACTTCTTCTTGGCACTGGTTCTGCTCGACCTTTTAAGCGACCCCGAAAACGTCGGCGTTCAAGCAGGCAGCCGCAAAGTTTCCAGATCAGCACTGTTTGCCCTCGACCAAATGAGCGGAGCAATTTACGGTACAATGGAAACGGCATCATTCCAAAATACTACAACCATATTGTCCCAACTCGCCGACTACCTTCGCAATGACCCGCTTTTGACCTATTGCAAAGATTGCCGCGTTTACGAACCATCCAAATTAGACCTCTGGGGCATCGCCTACGGAACATTAGGCGGCTCCGACCACGACGGTAACGCCTACGGCTACGACCAGTCAACCGGCGGTACCATCATCGGCTTCGATAGACTCTACCAAAATTACCTACGACTCGGCGTGTTCGGCTCGTTCGGAAGCTCAACCTACAAAACCGATTTGCTCGAAAAAAGTAAAGCAACCGATATTTCCAGCGGCTTTTACGCCCGTAAAGACCTCAAACGCGGCTACTTGCTCGGCACAATCGGCTTCGGTTACACAGATTACCACACAACACGCCAAATCTCATTCGCCAACCAACGCGCCAAAAGCGACCGCGATGCCTACCTCTGGTCAGCCTACCTCGAACGCGCCCTCAACCTCGATTCACGAATCGGTCGAATCCAACCCTACATCGGCGCACAATACATCGGTAACCAACATAATAACTTCGACGAAACCGGCGCAGGCACATTAAGCTTGCAAGGAAGATCATCAAACGCACACAGCTTGCGGTCAATCTTAGGCGCAAGATTCACACAACACCCGCGAATGTTCAGAGGCGGTAAACTTGAAACATTCCTAAACTTCGATTGGAAACTAGAATTACTACGATACAACAAAGGAAACCTCACCGCACACTTCACAAACCCCAACTTCGCCAACTTCGCCGGAACAGGTTCATTCCACGTTTACGGAAATAAACAAAATAGAAGTTGGCTAGATGCCGGCATCGGAACAAATTGGGACCGAAATAACACCCGATTCTCACTCGGATACAACATCAATATAAACGGTAACGGCTTCTTCCTACACACCGGAAATATCGCCCTAACCTACGCCAGATAATACCGAAGCCGGTATGGGCAATAAGCTTCGCCCCCGAACAACCGCTTCACGTTGTTACGCTTGCGTGTCCAGCCTCAGGGATTTTAAAACAACTTGAATGTAATTACTTCAACACCGCCGCAAATTCGTCCAACGTCTCGCTGACAATAACCTCACCCACCAACGACTCCAAAATAATAGGATCAGACACACGACGAATCACGGACTCAATACGCTTCGGAACCCTCGCAAACTTTTTCCGTAACGCAAGCAAAACAACATCTCGCCCCAATCGCAATTCACCTTTTTCAATACCTTTTTCAATACCTTTTGCTTCAATTTCTTCAAAAATGGTCATAGTTATCTCCTTTTGTTTTCCCATAAAAATGGGGGTTAATGTTTC
>JAIRWK010000056.1 GCA_031268995.1 Planctomycetaceae bacterium | reverse complement strand
GCTTTGTTTCCATCAACTGTTTTTCATCCTGTTGTTGCTTTGCCTGTAAATTGCAAACATTAACAGTCAAAATGACGCCGACAATAAATATTGTCTTGGCAAAAGATAATTTATTCATTTGATTTTCCTTTGGAAAAATTACTGTTTATTTCGTTTTTGGGGGAATCTAAAAATTCTTAAAAAATACATTACCGGAACTTTGAAAGGAGTCCTTAATATTATGGCAAGGGGTTTTGTTCCCATGCAAAAACCATTTGAAAATTATATAATACATCTTTCGATTACGCAAGACAATATCAAAAAGCAATCGTAACGATTCAGTCGCCCAGCCAAATAGATCCGCACGGCAGTTGGTAACTACAGTCAATCTTTACCGAAAAATATCACCTGTTTCGGCTCTTATTTATCATATTTCCATTAGCCAACAAAGCCCCCGATATGCGTCCTTATGCCCAGATTTTTTGTTCGTCATCCATCATCTACAACGTAAGGACGCATCATTGGGGGCAATTCGGGCTACTTACGTGTGTTGTTTCATTGGAGAGCGTGCTGTACAACTTCCCGATATTTTTTGCTTATGGGCAAAAAAGTCCTTGCCATAATATGGGGTACTTCCAAAATACATATTATGGCATTGTTCTAAAAAATTAAGACTGCCCAAAAACGAAATAAGCAGGACAGTTTTACTTGGACACGTCAAAATCAAATGAATTGACTTGACCTTCGACAACAGTCGCTTTGAGCGGCGAAGATTTTTTATTAGTAAATTTCGCGGGAACAAGCTGTTTTGCTTGTACCACGTTAACCATTTTTCCTTCGGACTCGGACATTTCCTGTTTGCCGGTAGAAACGTTTTCCTGTTTGGAAACCGTAACGATATAATCGCCCGACGTTGTTCCTGCATCGGGATTGCCGAGCAGCGTTTGCAATTTGTATTGTCCGCTCGCGTCGGTTGTGCCGGTTCCGACTTTACCTTCGTTGCCGGTTGGGGAAAACGTGACCATTGCGTCTGCCAACGGCGAACCGTCCATCGTAACTTTTCCTTGAACAATATCTGTTTTAATTGCTGTTTTCTTGTTACATCCGGCAAGCAAAACAATCGCCGCCGTTACAAGACAAACGCATAAAATTTTATTTTTAAGCATAAGCTAAAACCTTTTGAAAAATACTTGTAAATGAAAAGCTTCATAACTGTACTGCGTCATAAAATGATGGTTCTTTTTATTCAAATTATTCAAAAGATTTGTAACCGTTCACAACAAAATCAGAGTCGCACCGGGAGGTTGCAAGCACGGAACGTAAAAGCGATGTGTAACCGCTCGTTTACGCTTGAATAGCCGCCATAGTAACATTTTTCGGATAAATTGGAAACTTGTTGCAACTTTCCGGTTGCAGATCTGCTCTTTTGAATGAACAAAATAATGTCGTGAACGATGACAATGATTTTATGATTGATACTTTTATTTTTATGTTTTCTTAGTAGCAAACGACGCAACAAAACTTGCCCTTATGTCTTTATCTTCTCCCATAAGAGCTGATTCTGTGCTACTAAAGACGCAGGATAAATAAGGGTAACAATTGCAAAATCTTTCAATAAAATAAAAAGACCATTTTATGACAAAATAAAGTATATCTTGCCGTCGTCAGTTTTTTATTTATTCTGTTGTGAACATTGCGAAAAAACAATTGACGGCAAGGCAACGAAATTTTATGGAAGCGTTACAGATTCGCCGCTTGCAATCGAACCGGCGGACCCCCACACTCCATAAATGGATTTCGAGTTGGATTTCGGGTTTGTCCCTTCATCTTGTCTGTTACCGGAATCAACTGTTTCAGAAACAAATTTGACAGAACCATCGCCCAAACCGACATTGACGCCGCCAGTGTGATTACTGCTTGCGGAAATAATACCGGCTTTTTCAGGGTAATCGTTCGTCGTTTCATCGCAGCTTGGCGAGTTGGGAGGAAGTACCGTCATAAAATTAGAATAAGCTCCCATTGTACTTGCCCAACGATGTCCTTTTCGTCCGTTAGCGCGGGAAAGATAAGTATCTACCACTTCTCCTTCATTACCGCGAACTGCAACGCAATCACTTGGCAGATTGAACGTTGTTGCGGTATTGTAATCAATCGTGGCAAATTCCCGAACAACAGCGGTCTTGTATTTGGAATCACGGTCAGCGTTGTTGATTGGGCTGACAAGCGTTTCTGAAATAAAAACTGTATTGCTGGTTCCGTCGGTAATTGACTCCAAACCGTTGACAGCTCGATTTCCCGAAGAAAATGCACCTCGGTTTCCCGGCGAATCAAACGCTTTCCACGCATCGCCTTTGGACGCCATATACGAATTGCGGTTGAGTTCTGTGGCGCCGGTTTTTAGTTTTGCGTTTCCATCAGACGGGCATTGAAATACGGTAATAGTTCCGGTAAGAGCAGTACCGGCTGCGCCGTTTCCCGGATAGATAACGTCGTTTTCTCCGGCAGCGCGGCGTGTTTCAAATTCTGAAACAATTCCCTGGTAGTACGCTGTTTGCTCAATGTAAGGCAACAGCAAGGTTAAATAGTTGTAGTGACTGGTGTACCCCATCGACGTGTTGTTACTTGTTCGCAAATACGAAGTCCACAACGGGTCATTCCCGTTACATGGAAGTCGCTTATGCGCGTCATGAAACGTGTGTGTCGCCAATGTGATCTGTTTGGTTGTGTTGCTGCACTGCATTCTTCGTGCGGCTTCGCGTGCCGCCTGAACTGCAGGGAGCAAGAGCGCAATCAAAATTCCGATGATCGCAATCACCACAAGAAGTTCGACAAGGGTAAAACCTCCCAAATGGACAATACGTCGGGCAATGAGGACAAAACATATATCGTTTTCTCCATTTTTTACACCGACGTAATTGGTGTATTTTACCCCCCTCCCCCGTGCGAGCTAATATGATTTTGCGACATGCCCAAGTCTGGGCTGGAAAGTGAACCACTTGTCGTTAAAACAAGGTTGGTCATAGTTTTAATCTCCTACATTTTTAGGATGTTTTGAAATTTGAAGATAAAATCACTATAATTTTATCTTTCAGTAACTGTATATCTAGTCTATTATGCACAAAAAAACAAAAACGTCAATACCATCTTGAAAATATTTTTTTATTTTTGCTTATTTTTAAACTCCTTTTTAGACAGTCATCTAGTGTAACTATTCAGTCGATCAAACCAAATAACCAAGTTTTTGGGGTAACAATCCATGATCTAATAAATAGTCGTTCCTAAAACAAGTCAATAGAAAATTGAATAGTCGCGATCTTATCAGCCACAAGTTCATTTGGTTCGCAAGCCAAGCGGCATAGTAAGGCGAATACGAAAAAATCGGCTTGGAACTGGGCGGTTCGTCGTTTCTTTGATGAAAGTTGCGCAGCCGGACAAGGAACGGGCAAGAGTGTTGCCTGTTCCTTGTCCTTTATGAAGATATTCTTGGATTCGTGAAAACCACACAAGGGAGAAGAAGAGCCGCCTAGAGTTTGCGTAGAATTTTCTTCATGTTGAATCCCGCCGCAGCGCATGTCGGGGGAGTTGTTGGCTACTAATGGAATTTTATAAATAAGAGCTGCAATAATAATATTTTTCGTTAAAATTGACGGTAACTATTCCGTTGTCCAATGCCGATTTCTTTGGCTTGGGCAACTGAATAGTTATAAAAAAATTCTAACACACATTTCAACCTCTAATCAAAGATAAAAATTACGATTCATCCGACAAGTTCATGCCTTATTCATTATTCATTAATATTTTTAAAAGCGGACAAAATGCTACAATAAAAGGAGTTAAAAATCCTGCTGTGGTCGGTGGGATGGCGTTTTATATTGAAGCCAATTCGAGGATGCTCGTGCTGGATGTTCCCCGTGTCCAATGCTACGATTGCGGTTGTATCAAACAGATTCATTTAAGGTTCACCAAAGAGCATAAACGTTATACTCGATTTTTGAATCTTATGCGTTGGATTTGCTTCAATGCATGACTTGCTTAGACGTTGCCACACATCTTGGCATGTTGTGGGATACGATTCGGGATAAAGAGTATCTGCACAAACATTACGCGAGACCGTCGTTGAAGCATGTTACGTATATTGCGATTGATGAAATAGCGATTCCACATCGTTTATATACTCCCGCTCGCCAACTATCTGCTCTTTTCGATCTCCCTCCACTGCTAGAATCCTTTTTTTGTTTTACAGTAATAAGGAGTTTCAATATGTTGCGGGCAGATTACACGGAAGACCAGCGGGCGGCGTTTCAGCAATTGCGTTACACTTATCCCGACACGCGGATTATGCGTCGCTTTGACATTCTCTGGCTTCATTCTTGTGGCAAGTTTGCGCCGGAGATATCCGTAATCGTTCAACAAAATGTTTGCACCGTTCGCGGCGTGATCCATAAATT
>JAIRWK010000051.1 GCA_031268995.1 Planctomycetaceae bacterium | reverse complement strand
AATAATAAAAAATGAACAAAAAAAATGCAATACCAAAATATCTAAACAATAATTTCCCCGACTATGCTACGCAATCGATATATATTGCCAAAACTTGTGTTAATACTTTTGTTTAGAAGTTCCCTAAAACGTAAGTGATCATGTCCAAACGAAAACGAATCGCATGTGTGGCTATTTTTTGTCCATTGGTATTTCGTTTTCGCTCGGACATGCCCCCAAAAACGAAATAAGCAGACAGTTTTTTATATTTGGGTTGTGTGGGTGGAGTTTTTAGCGGCATTTTCAGTGCGCGTATTTGTTATCTCTTCGTTTTTGTGCCAATAGATTCAAACCAACAAAGCCGTTTTTAAAAAACGATTCTGGGGAAGATACGCAAAAAAAAGATATGCGCAAGCAAGATGAGGGACACAAGGGGCTTTGGTGGCTCGCTTCTAACTATTTTGAAGGAAAATTTTTCTAATTTTTAGTTTTCTTTTCAGACCAATCATCTTCTTCCAGGAATCCCCAATTGTCCCTTTGTAACCCATTCACGACTCAATTTAATATCGCAACAATCCCTACTTTCACCGTCTCAGAGAAATCTCACCGACCTCGTAGTTTGTGTATTCGCAGCTCACTAACTTCTAAACAAACCGATAAATCTTTCTAGTTCTTGTCAAGATAAACAGAATAAATAAAAAATAACAGTAGATAGGAAAAGAGTGTTTATTTCAGATAAGACAGGTCGATTAATTTTGCGTGATTTCATACTTTGCATTTTTTGCAAGAATGTGCCGAATTTTGGGAAGTTTTCGATTATTCGGCTCATCAAAACAGTGGTTTTGCAAAGCTACTGAATTAAGGTGCGTCACCAAAAAGTGAAAATTGATATAAAAATAATCGTATCAATACTTTTTTGAATAACAGCAGGGGAAAGCACATCGCCTTTTGTCGCGGCGTGTTTATCACAACGTTCTTTAGGGGGAGCATACAATGAAAATTGTATGTTAAGGAGAGTCAAATGCGAACGAGTTTTCGATTATTCACTTTGTGTCTCACGCTCGGATGTTTGTTTACAGCATCTTTGGCGAAGGCACAACAACCGGTTTTCGCGCAGGAAAATTACGATTCCAGCATGTTGCCCACCGGTCAAACTGGTTATGTTCCCGCCCGACCGCAGGCGATTTACACGAATCAAGTAGCGTACGACCCTTTGGCAGTCGCTGAATATTACGGTCAGCCGGACTACGCGCAGTCCGGTCTTACTCAATCCGGTTACGGCGGTTACCACGGCGACGAATACGAAACGGCGGTTTTTGTAGACAACAGTTACAATGTCGGCACGAGCGGCTTACGCAGTGGAAATTGGTTTGTGACTGGTTGGTTGGATCAGGGGTTCACTTATAATGCGGAAAAACCGAGCAATAAAAGTAACCTACCGTTAAAATTCAATGACCGCAATGAAGAATATCAACTGAATCAATTATATGTTGCTTTGGGACGCAATGTGGTAAATTCCGGCAGATGTATTGATATTGGTGGACGTGTTGATTTACTTTACGGTGCAGATTATCTTTGGACAAGCGCAATCGGATTGGAAACGCGAGCGGTGGACTATCATGGAAACCATCAGCAAGACCCAAGCATTTTGCAGCCCAAATGGAACAAAAACAGCGGAATTGCCCGAACAACAAATGGAGCGTCACGTTTCGGATTGGCGACGCCGCAGTTGTATGCGGAATTATATTTACCGATACATTATGGATTGAATGTAAAAGCCGGACATTTTTATTCCATTATGGGGTACGAATCGGTAATGTCGCCGGAGAATTTCTTTTATTCTCATACGTATTCGATGATGTACGGCGAACCGATTACGCACACGGGAATTTTGTTCTCACAACGTTTGACACAACAATTGACAGGAATTTTCGGAGTCACTCGCGGCTGGGATACTTGGGAAGACCCGAATGGAAAACTTTCCTATTTGGCTGGAGTGCGCTGGAATAGTTTTGATCAGCGAACTGAATTGTCTTTTGTCGTGGAATCGGGAAATGAAACGGTTGCTACACCCAATCCGCCGTATTCCGTTGACGGAGCCGACCGCACGCATTACAGTTTGGTTTTAGCGCATCGTTTAACGCCAAATTTGAAATTGGTCACGCAACACGATCTTGGCTATGAAAAAAATGCGGCGTATGAATCGCACAATGGATCCATAAGAGCGGTGAACGGCCACTGGTATTCGTTGTCGCAATATGTGATTTACCAATTGACTGATAAACTGTCTTTAGGAGTTCGCGGCGAATGGTTCCGTGACGTTAATTCCAGTCGTATCTTGAAGTACTATCCGGTCAGAGAGTACGACGGCAGTGGAACAAAAACGCGATATATTGATGGTCAAGATTATTCCAATGTGACAGTTGGGCTGAACTGGAAACCGGTCAATTGTTTGACTATCCGCCCCGAAGCGCGTTGGGACTGGTCGGGGGTTCAACTTATCGACAATGGTGGAACATCGTTGTCCACCGGCGGAGCATATGGTGATTTTAGTACAAAAAGTCAATTTACTTCATCAATCAGTGCAATCCTAACCTATTGATTTCCTTTTTTCTCCTTTCCAACTTCCTAGCAAACTTCCCCGGACAATAGATATTGTCCACTCCCTTGAAAAGCCGATGCCGAAAAATTCTTCGGTATCGGCTTTTTAGATTTTGTACCATACGACAGTAGACTGGTATCAGAACCACTCGAATAGTTTGTTTAAGTGAGTTACTCATTCATGTTACGCATGCTAATTTAAAAAGCCGCCAAAGCATTGTTCGTTGATTTGTAACGGAAGTTCCCTTTTATGCAGATAGATTTTTCGTTTTGTACTTGAAATAAAGGGTTTTTGTGAAAAGTGTACCCAGTAAGCATAAATTATTTTTTATTTTATTCTATATTTTCGGAACTTTTCTGTTTTTCTATTGTTTTAAGTACCCGGTGAGTTATACTATCTTGTTGCGATGGTTTGATTTGTTTCGGATTGGGGTGTTCCCATCTGAAATTTCTTACTCGAACAAGGC
>JAIRWK010000004.1 GCA_031268995.1 Planctomycetaceae bacterium | reverse complement strand
GAGCATGGCATATCCTTACCGGGGACACTGCTGTAACCGACATTCACTAAGAATGACCTTAATTGGTGGTATTATAAACTATGATAGAATAGTTTAGGGTGTTATTAAACAAGTCTATTGCATCAAAATCAATATTGCGCTACGAAAAATAATAAATTCATAAGGAAATAACCGTGAACGGTTACGATTTTTTTAATTCGTAGGTGTTGTATTGTTCTGTTGACATGGCTTTTTCTTGGGCAAGTTTGGTTAGGGATTTTAGGACTTTTTGTTGTTCGGGAGTCAGAGATTCAAGATCAATTCTAATAAGAACCCTTTCCGCCGAATACGGTTGATCCGTCATTAGGAAAACACGGGCAAGATTTAAACGAATCGATGACTCCATTGCAGTATAATTGTCAAGATAATTTTGCATCATCTCAATCGACTCCGCCCAATGTTTATTTTTTACCAACATCTTGATCAATAATAATAACTCCGGTTCTGGAATCTTGTCGTTGGGAAAATTCTGAATCATCTTTTCCGCAATAACAAAAGCTGGAATCGGCGTATTATTTTTGACAGCAAAACGAATTTCGTTTAACAGCAGTGTTTTTTGTTTTTTTATTTGGTCGGATTTTTTTTGTTTTGCTTTTGGAAGGTTGGCATCGTGTTTTATTCGTTCCGTATCTGTCATTAAATGGCGACCCGACCACACCGAATAAATATCCCAATTCTCACAGTCAACTTGCCCAAACCGCAACATCCCAATCCCAATAATAAATCCCATTACCGCACCAACAATATGAAGAAATTCACTCGATAACTTGCCGCCGCCCAAAAATAAAAAAATAACTTGAATAAGTAAAAAAATAACAACAATCGTCTTGACACGGGCTTCACCCAAAAAAGGACGATACCAAATGACAAACACAAAATCAACCGTGTTCTCAGGTGCCCAAATCAAACATATTGCCATCATCCCAAAAACAATTGCAGACGCGCCAAGACAAATAGTATTGTCTCCTCCCAACGATATAATTTGAACAAACGCTCCATAAAATGTGCCAATCGCTACATAAACCAACAACGAACGAATCATACCGATCTTGCCTTCGATCACCATGCCAAACGTCCAAAATGCAATCATATTACCAACCAAATGCATTACCCCAGCGTGCAAAAAATTACACGTCAACCATTGATGAGGATGCAACCCGTTGCCCACTTCAAGCGAGAAATTCTTGATAATTTCCCCATCAGGATCACTTAACTCCAAACCGAAAACAATACAGTTGATCACTATCATTATGATAGTACAAGTTGGTTTGTAGTATATCGGCGCGTCGGTATTGTAAGGGAAGAACATGTTTGGTTTTTTTATTTAGTGGGTGTGGTATTGTTCTATTGACGGGGCTTTTTCTTTGGCGGTTTCTGTTAGGTATTTTAGGACGTTTTGTTGTTCGGGAGTTAGGGTTTCGGGATCGATTCGCATGATGGTTCTTTCTGCTGAATATGGTTGATCTGTCATCAGGAAAGCATGAGCAAGATTCAAACGTATCGGCAACTCCATCGCAGTATATCTGTCAATATACTCTTGCATCATCACAATCGACTCCTTCCAAAATTTGTTCTTGACCAGTACCTTGATCACCAATAATAACTCCGGCTCAGGCATTCTATCGTTTGGGAAATTTTGTATCATCTTTTTTGCAATAACAAAAGCCGGAATAGACGCATCCTTTTTGACAGCAAAACGAATTTCGTCCAACAGCAACGTTTTTTGTTTTTTGGTTTGTTCGGCTTTTTCTTGTTTTAGTTTGGTGAGGTTGGTATTGTATTTTATTTGTTCCATGTCCGTCGTCAAATGATGCCCCAACCACACCGAATAAATATCCCAATTCTCACAGTCAACTTGCCCCAAACGCAACATGCCAATCCCAATAATAAACCCCACCACCGCACCAGCAATATGAAGAAACTCTCTTGATAACTTGCCGCCGCCAACAAACAAAAGGATAATTTGTAACAATAAAAAAACGCCGACAAACATCTTGATACTCGCTTCACCCAAAAATGCGCGACCTCTAGCAAAAACTATGAACTCAACCATATTTTCCGGTGCCCAAATCAGACATATTGCCATCATGCCAAAACAAATACCTGACGCACCAAGACAAATTCCATGTTCCCCGCCCAACATGATTATTTGAACCGCCGCGCCATGAAATATGCCAATCGCTAGATAAACCAACATTGATCGAACCATACCTATCTTGCCCTCGATCAGCATGCCAAACGTCCAAAAGGATGTCATATTGCCAGCCAAATGCCAAATATCATCGTGCAAAAAATTACACGTCAACCATTGATAAGGATACAATCCACCACCAACCCAAAGCGCAAAAATATAAACAACCTCCCGCTCAGGATCACTCGACTCCAAACCGAAAACAATACAGTTGGTCGCTATCATAATGACAGTGCCGATTGGTCTGTAATATATTGGTGCATCGGTATTGTAAAGAATGAACATGTTTTTGATATTTGGCAAGATGCTTTGTTGATATGTCGAAGCCTATCGCCCTGCTGGCTACGGTATACCTCCCTGCTGGTCAAAATTTGGGCGGTCTGTACAATATTGCCTCTTCGTTTAAGCTGTTTGGGGGATGTTGGTGTTTGGATGCGGCGCGGTATACTCAGGCTATTTTAAAATTCCTGAAGCTGAACACGCAAGCGCAACAACGTGAAGCGGTTGTTCAAGGGCGAAGCCTATCGCCCTACCGGCTACGGTATAAATGCTACAAGAATGTCGGCTAAATAGCAACCCTATTCGTTTTTTACAGCCTGAGCGATAGTAATATTTTTACAAACAATAGCCTAAATTAAAAGACAAGGAACAAAACACGAATGTCTATTTCAATGACTCCCTCTGAAAAGAAAACAATCGACACAATTAGAACCCTCTCAATGGAAGCAGTCCAAAAAGCAAATAGCGGACACCCCGGAACTCCAATGGCTCTTGCGCCGCTTGGGTATGTTTTATTCAATGAAGTGATGCGATTTGATCCGGCGAATCCGAATTGGTTTTCGCGTGATAGATTTGTTCTTTCGATTGGTCATGCGTCGATGTTGATTTATTCTCTTTTGCATTTGTCCGGCGTTAAACAACTTGATAAATCCGGCAAACCAACCGCCGAACACGCCGTTACTCTCGAATCAATCAAAAACTTTCGACAACTCGGAAGCCGATGCGCCGGACATCCTGAATTTGGGCATGTGTCTGGTGTTGAGGTTACTACAGGTCCGCTTGGTGCAGGTGTGGCAACAAGTGTCGGGTTTGCAATCGCGGCGAAATGGATCGCCGCCAAATACAATAAACCGGAATACGAATTATTCGGTTTCAACACCTACGCAATTTGCGGCGACGGCGATATGATGGAAGGCATAAGCTCCGAAGCAGCTTCTTTGGCAGGGCATTTGAAACTCGACAATTTGTGTTGGTTTTACGATGACAACGGGATTACGATTGAGGGCAATACTTCGCTTGCTTTTACTGAAGATGTTGCGAAAAGATTTGAGGCGTACAATTGGAATGTTGTTAAGGTTGACGACGTAAACGATCTGCCGCAACTCCGCGCCGCAATTGAGAATTTCAAAAATACCAAAAATAAACCGACATTGATTATAGTCAAAAGTCAAATCGCTTACGGATCGCCAAAATTGGCGGGTTCGCACGAAGCACATGGCGCACCGCTTGGCGAAGACGAAGTTAAGGCAACCAAAAAATCATACAGCTTCGACCCCGAACAAAATTTCAATGTCGATAAACAAGTTTACGAAATGTTCCAAAACGGAATCGCTAAAAACGGCGCGGAATCGTTCAAACAATATAACGCCGCGTTTGACAAATACAGTAATAAATACGCCAAAGATGTTGCGGAATTGAACGAGCTTTTCTTTTCCGAATCGGGATTGCCGACTGGTTGGGATTCGGAGTTGGTTGCGTTTGCGGCGGACGCGAAAGGGATGGCTTCAAGAGCCGCGTCGGGCAAAGTGTTGAATCAATTGGCATCCAAAGTTCCACATTTGGTTGGCGGTTCGGCGGATCTTGCGCCTTCGAATGTAACGTGGCTAAAATTTGAAGGCGCGGGCGAGTTTAGCAACGATAATTGGGCGGGTCGGAATTTGCATTTCGGGATTCGCGAACACGCAATGGGATCAATTGCGAACGGGATTACGTTGACGGGTTTGCGCGGGTATTGCGCAACATTTTTTGTGTTTTCTGATTATTTGCGTCCGGCAATTCGGTTGAGTGCGTTGATGGGCATTCCGACAATTTATATTTTCACACACGATTCAATCGGTGTCGGCGAAGACGGTCCAACACACCAACCAGTTGAACATCTCGCTGCGTTACGGGCGATTCCAAACGTAGCGGTCTTTCGTCCCGCCGATGCAAACGAAGTTATCGAAGCGTACAAAACCGCAATTCAATTGCAACACACGCCGTCGATACTAATTTTCTCTCGGCAGAATTTACCAACACTTGACCGCACTAAATTTTCACCCGCAAACGGTGTAGCTTTGGGCGGATATATTCTGATTGATTCGTCGGGCAATGGAGTTGGCAAATCGGGAGAGGATCCGGAGATTATTCTTATTGCGACCGGCAGTGAGGTTGGGCTTTGTGTTGAGGCGTATGGTCGGTTGGTTGAAGCGGGCAAGCGTGTTCGCGTGGTGAGTTTGCCGTGTTGGGAATTATTTGAGCGGCAACTGGAAGAGTATCGCGAAAAAGTGTTGCCGAAGTCTGTGAAGAAAAGGATTGCGGTTGAGCTTGGTGTTGAGCAAGGTTGGCGGCGGTATATTGGGGACGATGGAAAGTTTATCGGTATGCAGTCCTTCGGCGCAAGCGCGCCGGCTTCACTTCTAATGAAACACTTCGGAATAACAACCGATAAAATCGTCGAAACAGCTCTGGAAATGTGAAACAAAAATACTCTAAGGCATCGTCCTGAAATAAAATTACCATTATGCCCTAAAGTTAATGGGTATTAGCGGTAATTTTATTTTCGGGCGATGTCCAATTTCACAAAAAACACTAAAATACAAATGTGTATTGATTGTTAATGGTACAGGGAACTTCTTGTATGTTTCCTGTTTGATCGCAGATTCCAGTTTGGATCGGCAAGAGAGTATAATATTTCAGTTCCTTTTTCTCTCAATACTAGATCGTCAATGTATCGTAAGTCCCAGACGTATGATGTTATTTCATTTCCTGTTTGTGATTCTAACTCTTGCCAATTTTCATTGAAGAATGATTTTGTTACTGTTACGCCGACGGTTTTTTTGATTCGTTGGTTGAGTCCGTTGTATTCATATTGGGCAATTAAATTGTCTGAAGAATCCCTTACTTCGACGAGTCTATTCCATGCGTCGTATTGCCGGGCATTAGGGTCATGTTTCCGTTTGTGTCGTGTGTTGCGATATCTTGTAATTCGTTGGCGGCGTTGTGCGTGCGGTTTTCTGTGGTTCCGTTTTTTGTGTATTGCGACCAGTTGCCGGTTTGGTCAAAATTCCATGATTCGCTATGATTGACGGTTGTAACTGCCGTTTGATTCGTATTAAGCGTTCCGCGATTGAGCGTTTTGATTTGTCCTAGATTATCGTAATTGTAGAGTTCAGAGTTTGCGGCGTGAACGGAATCATGGCGTTTTGTCCGGTTGCCTGAATAATCGTAACTGTGAATAATATGAACAAGCGGATTGTTGTTTTTAAGGGTCATGTGCCAGCGAAAACGGCGCGCTTGTGTGTCTATTTTTTGTCAACGGGTGTGCCGTTTTGGCTGTCACCTATAATGACAATAAATGATATTTTTTATTTTATTTATTTCCTTATTTATTATTTGTTCAAATTATATTTAACAGTATTTAGTAGTGGTTGTTTGTAGGATTCTCGTCGTCTTAATTGGTAAAATTCGATGATATTTTTATTGAGTTTTATTTCGGCACAGACGAGGCGATTTGTCCAAAGTGAATCCACACTCCATTGATTTCCCAAAACATTAACGTTCCCGTTATTGTCGGTTCGTCGAATAAAAATAATTGTTCCTTTAAGCGGTTTGTCATTTTTTTGTTTCATTTGATCTGAAATATTATAACGATTATTTATTGCCTCAATTGTTGCCCAATGTTTGTCGCGATGAGCATC
>JAIRWK010000271.1 GCA_031268995.1 Planctomycetaceae bacterium | reverse complement strand
CCCCAATGACTTGTCAAAAACGTTTGCAAATTCAACAGAACACAAAATCGCACATTCAAAAAGGAAAAGCCGCAAGCAAAACCAAAGTACACAACCCAAACCGCAGGAAGTATAGCAGACTTTGAAACCGCCGCCAAGCCCCCACAAAATATTTACTGTAGCCGATAAGGCGATAGGCTTCGCCACTGAACAACCGCTTCACGTTGTTACGCTTGCGTGTTCATTTAAAACAGCTTGAGTATATCGTATTTGTCAATACAAAAATTACGGGAATATTGGAAAACATTGGACATGACAGTTGAGGGAGGAATCGAACTATTGGAAACATTATGCACGGTTGAGGTTCAAATCGGCAACAACTCATTTGCTCTTTACATTCCAAAACCTCGCAAAGAAATCGAACAACTCGAGACGCTTGCCAACATCCAAATCCCAGAAATCATACCCTCAAAAAACAATTCAAAACAAAACTAAAAAATATAGCCAACAAATCAAAAAATAAAAAATAATATAACAACCCAATATACCAATAACTTACAAAAGAACCCCACACCACAATAAAAAGGAACTTCCGATAGAACAACTGGACAAAAACACGGAAATAATCAAATCGCAAATGAAGGAAATAATAAGGAGATCTATGAAGCCGGATTTATCCGCAATTTAATTTTTGAATATGCGGGTATTGTCGGTGTAAACCTTCATAGGTATTAAGTTAAGGAGTTGTTTCAACAAAACGTCAGGTGATGTGTGGCTATTTGCAAGTTTATCGGAAAATATTAGAGCAAAATAGGGCAAATAGGGCGAATCGATAACAAATCACGGACAAAGTTGGGGCAAATTCGTTGGTAAAATGAATGAAAACGAATTTTGCAAACAAATGATAAATATTGGATTACAAATGACTTAATCCCTATGTGGGTTAGGGGTGGTTTTATGCTAGCACGCATCCGGTATTGGGAAGTTTCTCCTCACCACTCACCACTTGCCACTTTTTTATTTTGGGAAAATTCGATGTGTTATTTGTGTGTTTGATATTTTAGAAGTCGAGACCGATTTCGTTGAAGAAGTTTGACCATGATCTTTTAACGCAGTCGGCACTGTCGATTTGGACATCTTTTACTTTTAGCCCAATTAAACCTAGGGACATTGCAAGTCGCGGGTCGCCGTCGGCTTCAATTGTCGCTGGAGTCAATTCTTCAGGCGGGATAATTAAAAAACCGTCCTCGAACTCATTTATTTTTGCCCCGAATTTACGTAACTCGACACAAAGTTTTTCAATACGTCCGGGTTCGCAATGCCTGACGGTTGAGATATTCGTAATGCGTGAAGGCGAGGTTGCGAACAAGGCGCAGGTTGCGAACGTTTGTATCGAATCCGTTAAGTCTTCCATGTCAACCGAAATGCCGCGAAGTAATCCGGGGTCTTGCCGTATCACCTTTACGGATTGATCTACGTACTCAATTCTGCACCCCATTCGCTGCATACAATGTACAAAACCAAGCTCTTTTTGAATACTGTTGTCGCTTAAATTGCACACCGTTACACTGCCGCCCGCAATCGCCGCCGCCGCAAACGCACAATTCGCCAACGACGCATCCGCCTCAACCTTAAATACACGCGGTTTATATTGCAAACCACGCGGAATAATGTAAGTTGTCCCTTTGGAAAAAAGCAACGCCTCATCACGATACGCCTTGATCGGAACATCCACACCAAACTCGCGCATCACATCAAGCGTCATCAAAACATACGGATTACAACAAAGTTGATTCACAAAATGTAACTCAATTTGCGACTCCTTAGCAGCAAGCGGCGACGCAAGCAATATCGCACTTGCATAAGGATACGATGCCGTTCCCGTCAACGCCGCATAACGAACGCCGTTATTATTCATTGATGCATTGATTCCGTAACGCCGCGACGACGGACTTATGCCATCACGACCAACTATGCCCTCAATCAAAAGAGGTAACGTGTCATAAGCACTCTCGCTACGAACATCCGCGCCAAGTTGATTTAACGCAAAAATTAAATCACCCATTGGATATTGTTGTACGCGTTTATCACCGTTAATTCGGTAAATTCCGCGTGAAAACGCAAGCACCGCCGTTAAAAAATTCGCCGTAAGAACGCTGTTGTCAACATCAATATACTCTTCGTCAACCGGAAAAATTCCGCCTTGACCGGCAATCTCAATCTTGCCGTGTTTAGAATCCTGCTTGATCTTCAAACCAATTTGCCGAAGCGAATCAACCATAACCTGCAAATCTTGCGAAAGAAAAGAACCCTCAAGAAGAGTATTACCTTCCGCAATCGCAGCGCATATTAACGCACGTTTGGCAATGCTTTGAGAACTTGGCGGAGAAAGAATTAAATCTATTGGCATAAGTTTTTCTGGGTTAGTGGACAATTATACCGTAGCCGGTAAGGTAATAGGCTTCGCCCTTGAACAACCGCTTCACGTTGTTGCGCTTGCGTGTTCAGCTTCAGGAATTTTAAAGTAGCTTCAGTATAAAAAAAGAATCAAACACACAAATTATGTATCCCGAAGCCAGTATGAGCGATAGGCTTCACCCTTGAACAATCGCTTTGCGTTATTGCGCTTACGTGTTCAGCTTCGGGAATTTCAAAGTAGCTTGAGTATAGAAATTGCGTAACCAGTCAAGTCTTTATACCAGTTGCCGATCAATTGTCAACCTTGTCAACTTTTTTTATCGTTATAAAAATCAACAATACTAACCCAATCAAGATCAGTACAATACTTAGATTTTGTGCAATTGTAAGCCCAGTGTTGAAAAAATGCTCCTCGTCCGTTCTGACAACTTCAATACAGAACCTTGCCATCCCATACAAAATAAGAAACACTGCCGTAATTCCGCCCTTGCGAATCCTAAACCAATCCAACCTTCCAAGCAACAACAAAATTGCACAAAGAATCAACGCAATAATCGAACTGTAAATTTGTGTCGGATGCACGGGCAAAACGCCCGAATGAGTCGGCAACGCAGTGTACGGAAAAATATTTTCGGGATTGTCTTGATCAAAAAAATTAAATCGAATCGTTCGTTTTGGAGTTTCGTGTTGAAAGTAAGTTACGGTGTCGAATACGTTGACTGGAGTTCGGACGCTGTAGGTTTGGATTTCGTTTTTTGCGTTGTAACCACTTATGCTGTGGAGGCGTAAACCGGTTTTGAGTCTTGCGGATTGTTCGTTGTTTCTGTCGGGCAAAATTTTATCCAGCACTAATTGATTTGTTTTTTGTTTTTTTGCGGGCAATTTGAATTTTAATCCGCAATACGTCGTGTCGCCGCGCTCAATTTGACAAACATGCGCAGGACTTCCTTCGGGAAATGTTACCGCCCACGATAAATCACACACCGCGCCAAAACAACAACCATTCAAAAAACAACCAATACGACCTATCGAAATTCCAAGCATCACAGTCGGCACAATTATATCAAGAATCACAAGCACATTATATTTGTTGCGCAGGGCAAAAATAGTTCCGCCAAGCGCGCCGCCTATAATTCCGCCAATCACAACCAAACCACCGTTTGCAATATTGACTATGTTGTAAAGTGTCGGCAAGAGCTGCAATTCACCGTTTGACCGTATCACTAATTCTTGCCAATATTCTATAACGTAAAATACCCGTGTACCAAGTATTCCACAAATCACCACCCAAAAACCAAGCGAAACTATCGTGTCAACAGAAAAACCACGCCCAACACCAAGCCACACCGCCAGCCCTATCGCCGATAAAATTGCAAACAATAGACAAACACCATAACCGCGAATCGGAAAACCTTTAGCCTCAAGTATATTCGGCACAATCCCAACAAGCACAAAACCAACCACAACCGTAAAAAACAAATAACTAAACATCTCGCCGTCAAATTTGCGCACCTTTGCAAACCGCCAAACCGCCGCCGCCAAAATACATAAAACGAAAATCCAAAACGCCATTCCATATAATCCAAATACAGGAATACCGTTTAATGTTGTGGGAATGTAGAATAGTGTCCGACGCATTTTTTATTATTTATTTGTTTGTTGGAATTTTGGGCAACATGATTTTTAGGTTTAGGCGGTTGTCTGATCTTTAAGCGGTGAAGGACAAAATGGACAAGGATTGGCTTTAAAAGATTTCTCGTGTGAGTGATTTTTTCAAAATAAACCTGTGATTTGTCCGTTACTATCAAGGTCGATTTTTTCCGCTGCGGGCGAACGCGATAAACCGGGCATCGTCATGATGTCGCCCGTCAACACGACCACAAATCCCGCACCTGCCGAAATTCTTGCGTCGCGAACCGGTACCGTAAAACCCGACGGACAACCGCGTAAACTCGGATCAGTTGAAAACGAATACTGCGTTTTGGCAATACAAACCGGTAAATTGCCAAAACCAAGATCGCTGAATTGGTCGAATTTTTTTCTAACATTTTTGTCAACACTAATTCCATCAGCACCGTAAACCTTGCGGCAAATTGTTTCGACCTTTTCTAAAATCGGCATATCGTCAGGATAAAGTAATTTGAACGTTGAACTTTTGCCCGACACCATCCCAACAACCGCCTCCGCAACTGCTTCCGCGCCAGCTCCGCCGGTTGCCCAATGATTCGCGCTGATTGCACAAATTCCTATCGACGCGGATTTGTCGATCAATCGTTGTGTCTCTTCTGGCGTATCACTTGGGAAAGCGTTGATCGCAACAACTACCGGCAAATTATATTGCAACATGTTCTCAACGTGTTTAGCCAAATTCACAAATCCCGCGTCCAACGCCGATACGTTTGGTTTTTGCAAATCCTTAACGTCCACGCCGCCATGATATTTGAGCGCGCGGACTGTTGCAACTATGACAACCGCGTCCGGTTTAAGTCCGGCTTGTCTGCATTTAATATCGAAAAATTTCTCCGCGCCTAAATCCGCGCCGAAACCGGCTTCTGTTACAACAAAATCAGAATTATTGAGAGCAAATTTTGTTGAGATGATTGAGTTGCAACCGTGAGCAATATTCGCAAACGGACCGCCGTGAATGATTGCGGGATTGCCTTCAAGCGTCTGAACAAGATTCGGTTTGAAAGCATCCCGCAACAACGCCGCCATTGCACCATCAGCTTTAAGGTCTGCCGCCAACACCGGAACATCGTCCTTTTTGTAACCAACAATTATTTTGCCCAATCGTAACTTTAACTCCGCAAGCGACTTGCTAAGACAAAAAATCGCCATCACTTCAGACGCAACCGTAATATCGTATCCAGATTCACGCGGTATAGAATTGAGTAAACCGCCAAGACCAACCACAATTTTACGCAACGCCCGATCATTCAAATCAACAACACGATTCCAAATAACACGCCGCTCATCAATCCCAAACGCATTGCCAAAATGCAGATGATTATCAAGCATTGCCGCCAAGAGATTATGAGCTGCGGAGATTGCGTGAAAATCGCCAGTGAAATGTAAATTTATATCTTCCATCGGCACCACTTGCGAATAACCGCCGCCCGTCGCGCCGCCCTTCATCCCAAAACATGGTCCCATCGACGGCTCGCGTAAACAAACAATCGTACGCTTGCCAAGACGATTCATCGCATCCGCAAGTCCGATACTTGTTGTCGTTTTACCTTCACCGGCAGGAGTTGGGCTTAACGCGGTAACGAGTATAAGTTTTGCAGGGTTAGGTTTGACGGATTTCTCTATTGCGTGCAAAGAAATCTTCGCCTTGTGCCGCCCGTACAACTCAATTGATTCATCAGACAATCCTATCTTGTCCGCCACTTCAGTAATGGGCAAAAGTTTTGCCCGACGCGATATCTCCAGATCACTCAAATACGCCATGAATAATTTTAAACTTTAGGTTAATTAGATCATCGTTAAAACTTCCATCAACCGCAAATAATATTTTTATACCGTAGCCGGTAGGGCGATAGGCTTCGCCCTTGAACAACCGCTTCACGTTGTTGCGCTTGCGTGTTCAGCTCTATGAATTTTATAGTAGCTTGAGTATAAAAAACACCGAACAACAGCTAGCCACATAAAACTTCGCTTGTCTTTCGTATCTTGAAAAATAAACATTCCCATTTGCACAAGGTTGAATCAAACGCGACCATTATCCACAAAATCAAATGCCTTTCAAGTAGGGGAAACTTCAATCCCGCCGAAAACATCCGGTTGACAAATATAGAAAAGATGTTATCGTTTGCGGGAATTTTTGCAAGCGGATGTTAAAATTGGCATAATGGTTTTGTAACTGTCCAAGCGGAAATTGCAGAAATTTATTGCATACCGGCTTCGGTATACTGAAGCTACTTTAAAATTCCTGAAGCTGAACACGCAAGCGCAACAACGTGAAGCGGTTGTTCAAGGGCGAAGCCTATCGCCCTACCGGTTACGGCATATCACTTTCAAGAAATTAAAAAATTATGTGTAAAATAAAAATATTCGTTACAAAAAAACTATTACAAATGTTAATGCTTGTTTACAACAAGTTTGCTAATGTTGAATTAGATTTTCAGAAATTTAATTCGCAAACGCAACGATGCGAAGCAGTTGCTCAAAAACGAGGATTGTCGCATATATTGGTTTGGGGATTATTTTTGGTTTTGTCAATGTCGTTTATTGTTGGTTGCATGTGGGACGAAATGCCGCCGTCGCCAGATGATTCAGACAATCCGAATACTCCTGGAGGAACAACAAATCCGGGTTATGTTGAGCCGATGTTTCCATTGGGCGACGCTGGAATTTTTCTTAAAGACGAGCCGCCCGCTTCGACTTTGCCCGCAACTCCAGAAAAAAATAACACCAACAAAAAAACAAATAAAAACGAAGAAATAATTGAAAACGAAAAAATCCCACCAACTCCAAATATTGACACCAAACCGATCCCTCTCCCAACATCACCCCCGCCGCCCGCAACAGATAACAACAAACAAGACAATACCCGCGTTTTGCGCAACACAAATAATCGCGAAGTGTCTTCTGTACAAATAGCAAATTTGAACGGGACAAACAAAACAGATATGCCGGAGCCGGTATGGGAGATAGGCTTCGCCCTTGAACAACCGCTTCGCGTTGCTGCGTTTGCGTGTCCAGCTTCAGGAATTTTAAAACAGCTTGAGTATACAACAGTTGCACCGACAACATCACAAACAACAACAGCAACAACAAAAATCTCAACCGAAAAAAATGACAATAAAACCCAAAATATTTTTGGGATGTCGTTTTTGATTGACGATCTTGTTGACCAAGTTGACGAGTATGTTAAACGGATTGGCGATAATTTGGATGAGCTTAAAACATCTAGTAATTACATGGTTGACAGGGATTCGGTTTATCGTGATTCGAGCGGTTTGATGCTTGTGGTTTTGGCGATAGGTTTATCGGACAAGGATTCGCGGTATCGTGCTTCCGCGTCTGAAGTTTTGGTTGCGTTGAAGCGTCTTATTGCGACGGCAGAGTACAAGTCGGCGTTGTCGGAATTCGATGCGGTAAAGTCGGCGTTGGGCAATACGAAAGGTACGAGTAAATTAAAATTAGAAAAGGTTGTCCAATTGAAACCGGTGATGAAAGCGATGCCGAATCTCAATTCGAATGTGCGCCGTTTGACGAATACAGAGGCGAAGTTGAAACGGCAACTTGACAAAAATCCCAAACAGATTTTCGGTCAACTTGCAGCTCTTGCCGCAATAAGTGAATGCAGCATTCCCAATGCCGACGAAACTTCAAAACCAAATGAGTTGACCAAATGGCGAACCGAATGCGAACAATTCCGCGATGTTGCAATCAAGGCAAACGCCGCAGCACACGATTTCGCAAACGGAAAAATAAAGTACGAAAACTATTGGTCGGCGTTCAGCGAACTGACCCGTTCATGCGATTCTTGCCACAAAACCTTTTATCCCGACGCAGTAGGTGCAGGAAATTAAACACAAAAATCGTTTCAGGAAATTTCTATACCGTAGCCGGTAGGGCAATAGACTTCGCCCTTGAACAACCGCTTCGCGTTGTTGCGTTTGCGTGTTCGGCTTCGGGAATTTTAAAGTAGCTTCAGTATAAAAATTAGTTTTAAATTAATTTTATTCGAATTCGGTTGACTAAAATCGACCGAATTTGAAATAATTTTTTTGGAGCAAATAGTATTTTATACCGTAGCCGGTAAGGCGATAGGCTTCGCCCCTGAACAACCGCTTCACGTTATTGCGCTCGTGTGTCCAACTTCAGGAATTTTAAAACAGCTTGAGGATAGAAATTCCCTAATGTTTTTTGGAGACTCATTTCACTCAAAACAAATATTAACACACCATGCCGACAATCTTACTTGGCACAAGTAATCACAATAAAAGGGCGGAACTTTCCGAGTTGCTTTTACCTTTTGGAATAAGTATTTGCACGCTTGCTGATTTTGATGTTAAACCGGAAGTAGTTGAAGACGGGACATCGTTTATTGAAAATGCGAGAAAGAAGGCGGTTGAGTATGCGCGTTTTTTCAAGATGCCAACGATTGCCGATGACAGTGGTGTTTCGGTTGAAGTGCTTGATGGTGCGCCGGGAATTTATTCATCACGGTTTGCCGCAACTCCAACCAACCCAAATCCAACATCCGAAGCTAACAATAAATTATTATTGGAACGTTTAGCTTCGGTACCTGCCGAACAACGCGCGGCGTTTTATACTTGTGCGGCGGTATTTGCGGCTTCGTCGGGCGAGATAATTTGTGAGGCGGAGCAATATTGTCGAGGCAGAATTATATTTGAATTATCAGGCAACGAAGGTTTCGGTTATGACCCGTTATTTGAAATAATTGAATACCACAAAACATTCGGTTCAATTTGCCCCGCCATAAAAAAAGCAATAAGCCACCGCGCAAGAGCAATGAGAAAACTTATCCCAATAATAATTCAAACAAAATGGTAAAAAATAATAAAATAATTTTTTGAAATAATAAAATTATAAGAACTGTTATTCCCGTCTCTTATGTCTTCTTTGTCCTTTATGTCCCTCACTCAAAAACCGATAATATGAAAAAAACACCCAGAAAAATAAATAAAAAAACACACTCCTCCCACTCCACAACTAAACATTCGACTAAACGCCCAACGAAACGTCCATTCAGGCGGCGAATTGGCAAGAGGGGTATTCCTCGTAAGAGTATTTTTGATGTTGAATCGGGCAATGATCATCGTTTGCAAAAGGTTCTGGCGGCGGCGGGTTTTGGCAGTAGGCGGCAATGTGAGGAGCTTATTGAGCAAGGGCGGGTTGAGGTTGACGGAGTTATTGCCAAGATTGGTGAGAAGGTTGATCGATTTAGGAGTGAGATCAAGGTTGACGGCGAGGGTTTGCGGCGTGTTAAGCCTGTTTATCTTGCGTTATTCAAGCCGAAAGGTTATCTTTGCACAAACAGTGATTTGCGTGATCGACCGCGTGCGATTGATTTAGTGCCGGAAAATTTGGGTCGTCTTTTTTTGGTTGGTCGTCTTGACATGGACAGTGAGGGTTTGATTTTGTTGACCAATGACGGAGCGGTTGCGGAGCGGTTGACTCATCCGCGTTATGCGGTGCCGAAGGTTTACAGGGTTCAGGTTGCGGGTGAGGTAACGAACGATGTTGTGAGAAAGTTGTGTGAGGGAGTCTATCTTGCGGAGGGATTTGCCAAAGTTACGGACGCGGTGATCAAGGGCAGACGAAAGCAAAGCACGATCATGGATTTGACATTGGCGGAGGGCAAAAATCGAGAAGTACGCAGATTGCTTGCCAAACTCGGTCACAAAATACAAATTCTAATTCGAACTTCAGTCGGCGGCATCAAGCTAGGCGACATGTTGCCCGGCGAATGGCGACACTTGACAAAACAAGAAATCAGTAAATTACAGGATAAATAAAAAAATCTCGCAAATATTTCTAAGGCAATGAAATTGCTCTTGCACAAGGAAGCGTTTTTCATTACACTGCGCAAATGATGTACTTGCAAACGAGATCGGCAATGTACGATTTCTGTAAATTTGAGAGAATGCCCAATGGTCAACGCCCAACAGAAACAAGTAGGATGGCTTCACAGTTTGTCCTCTTCCTGTTAAAGGGAATTTCTAAAATACTATTTATCAAAAACAAATTATTTCGCATTCGGTCGATTTTCAGTCGATATAAATCGACCGAATTCGAATAAAATCAATTTTTAGAAATTCCCCCAAAGAATAACCACCCAACAATACTGTTATGAACAAATTCCTTTTTGCGGACGAGAATCCGAGTTTTAATTCATTTTTTTTAGTGGCTGCGCGTCGTGCTGCGATTTTATTTCCGCTTGCGGGGATAATTTCGGTTTCGGCGGTGGATGTGGTCAAGTTATTAGTTTTGATTTTTTGGTTGCTGGCGGGCAACTGGGGTTCGCGAATAAAAATTTGCAAACAGAATCCGCTGGCGTTGGTATTAGTTTTATTGGTATGTTGGACGTTTTGGGGTGTTATTCAATGGTTATTTATTGATCCCAATATGTTTTTTAAAGCGGTCAATCATTGGTGGTCGCGTTATTCATTCCTTTGTATGCTTATTCTTACAACCTTGTACACTGACCAAAAAACACGAACTATTGCCCTGTCTGTATTCAACGCCGCGATGGTACTATTTTGTATCAACGCCATTTTTGTCTGGAACAACATCATGCCGAAAAATATTCCTTCGTGTTTTATGTTGTTCGACACTATTACGACGGGTGTTGTTCTTGTAATGTGGAGTGTGTATTGGATTTATTATTCGTATCAATTGCGAAATATTCCAATCGCTCGTCGTATTACTCCGGTTTCAATTTTGCTTGGGATGAAGGTTGCCGCGCGTACATCTTTGTTTGGTTTATTGTTTTTATTTAATCCATTTAGTCGGGTGAAGCTGGTATTGATTTGGGCGGTTTTATTTACGTTGGTGCGATGGGGTATTGTTATTTTGTCCACTTATTTTGTGTACGCGGTCAATCCATCGCGAACCGCACAACTCGCAATGACTGTCGTAATCATTGGCGGAATTTTTGCATGGAATTGGCGAAAGGGGTTAGTTGTATTTGTTATTCTTCTGCCGTTTATTATCGTAATGGCATCGTTATCAAATGATTATTTTGTCAAGAAATGGAAAGCAACGTATAATGCGGTCAATGATATTATTACTAAAGATGTTGATGAAATAGGAAAAATCCAAAGAGACAGACATTGGATTTTCGCTAAAATTATTCCCGAAATAAAAAAGAAACCGATTGCAGGTCATGGCGTGGATGTTGGTTTTGAAATGGTCAAGAATATTCTTAATCGTGATCGTAACATTGGGTTTGCTCATACGCATTGTGATTTTACGCAGATGGCACTTCAATACGGCTTGGTGAGCGTAGCACTTTTAATTTTGTTATTAGTAATTACCATTGTGTATGCATCAACGATTCCGCCGCCAATAAATCGTTTCGCAATCTTGTTGGTTTTAATAATGTCAATTGATATGATGTTCAATGTTCCATTATATTTTTGCCGACAAAAGTTTGTCGTGATGTTCACGTTATCAATAATATTTTCAGAAATTTTGTACTACCGGTCAAGCAGAATCACTAAAAAAATTACAAATGAATAATCCTAAAATAACATTTATTGTTCCTGTTTATAATGTGGAAAAATATTTGCATGAGTGTCTTGATTCGGTTGTGATGCAAACTTTGAAGGATATTCAGATAATTTGTATCAACGACGGTTCGACTGACGGTAGTACTGATATATTAAATAACTACGCCGAAAAAGATCAACGCATAACAATAATAACCTTACCAAACAGCGGTCTATCTGTAGCAAGAAATACAGCTTATTCACATGTCAAGGGCGAATATATTCTTTTTGTCGATTCAGATGATTTTATAGATTTGAGTATGGCTGAAAAACTTTATTCTCATGCACGTTTGACGGATGCGGATATAGTATTGTTTGGTATGTTTTATTGTAACAGTGACACAACTCCGTATAAAAAAATTGTGCCAAATTTCGCGCAACATGAAATAATCACAACCACAGATCAACGATCAAAATTGATTTTGGAATCGTGCGGTTCTGTTTGTGATAAATTTTATCGCAGTGATTTTTTGTTACAAAATAATATCAAATGTCCGGAAAAATTACTTGGAGAAGATCAGGCTTTAACGTTTCTTTCACTTGCTGCATCTGATAAAATAGCAATTTTTCCAGAGCCGTTTTATTATTATCGAATGGTTTCTAACTCACTTTCGCATACATACTTTCGCAACAAACGACAAACCGATCCAATTTACGTTTATGCTTTTCTTCGAGAGGAGTTAATAAAGCGGGGGTTATTTGATGAATTTAGCGAAGTGTTTTCGATACGAAAATTGTGCGTGTTCTATCGTGTTTTTCGGCGGGCGATTTACTTGACGGAAAAAGAACGCATGAATCTCGTCAGATCGCATATTGACAATAACGATGTTGAACACTTCAGCAAAAATTTACACAAATTTAAGAACAACGAAAAACGAATTTTATCATGTATTATTGAAAACAAGCCGTTATCGTTTTATGACAAAATTCGTGATCAACTTACCAGATTGACACCTTTCACCGATTCCCTTAAACATTTTTTCCGCCGTAGCATATTGCCCCCAAAATCCTAGTGTACCGAAGTCGATATTGACGGTAGGTTTCGTCCTTAAACCGTTTTAAAAAATCAACACGCAGACGATGCAGATTGGGAGGAGATATTTGCAAGATCAGAAATAAAATCTGATCCGCGACTACCTTTCCCCAATCAGCGTTATCTGCGTGCTGATTCATTAAAATGGGGGCATGGCATTGCCCTGCCCATACCGGATTCGATTATGATTAGACAGATTCGTTTTTCCAAGCGGTAAAACGCGGAATCCAACGAGGGACATTTCGTTTGTATTCGCGGTAAGATTCGCCAAATCGATTCTCCAAATCTCTCTCCTCAAACAACGGAAAATAAATGATATTGCCAATAAAAAATAGAATAAATAAACCCAAAACGAACCACGAATTTAAAAGCAATACCTCCGCAATTTGCATCGACAATACACTGGTTATCATCGGATTTCGCACATGACAATACGGTCCCGCAACAACCAACTTTTTCGGCGGATTCCAAGGTGCCGCCGTTCCTTGCCCCTTTGTTGCAAAAAGCCGCATTGTCCAACCCGCAAAAAATAATCCAAACATAAATAAAATCACACCAATAAAATTTAACACCACAAAATTAGGTGTCCAACGATACCCCGTTAAAAAAAGTAAAATCGCTGGAATTATGACCAAAACATTGATCGGTAAAATGATTGTGGTACGTATCCACTCAATCGATAAATTTGTTGACATTTTTCTTTTCCTTATTTAATTTGAGTTAATCTGTCAATCGGCAGACGTTTGGGGCGGGTTTGCCGTTGGGCATGTCGATTCTTGGTTGGGTGGTTAGTAATTGAGTTGTGGGTTTGAAGGTGTTTAGTATTTTTTGATA
>JAIRWK010000192.1 GCA_031268995.1 Planctomycetaceae bacterium | reverse complement strand
GTTTTATCTTGTGCAATAGAAAATTTTGACAATATCAAAATCGAAAGAAAAATCTGAATTGCCAGAATAATTAACGTTACGATAAATCGTTTTTTGAAAATATTCATGTTTCAATTTTTGTTTAGGGCTGGGTTTTTAGGTAACCGTTCTAAAACTAGCGTGTCGCATTCTACCCCGTAGATGTTTTCTGTAAATTCCCCTTTCAATAAAAGTGCACCCCCTGCGATATAGATATACCAGCTACGGTATAATTTTATTTTAGGGTGATGCCTATAATGCCCCAAAATATCTTTCCCAAAATTCCAAAATTATAGAAAAATTCGCAGATCGAAATTTAATTTGCGAATCGTTTGGCGGTTTGTGTTTTGGGTTTGCCTTATTATGCCAGCTCGGTTTCGTGTAGTAGGAATTTGTGCAAGGTTTTTTGTAGGGCGTGGATGTCGATTGGTTTGGCGAGGTGTCCGTTCATTCCTTGATCGAAGCATTTTTGTATTTCCTCCGCGAAAGCGTGCGCCGTCAACGCCACAACTTTCATCCCTGAATAACGCGGATTTGCCCGTATTCGTTTGATTGTTTCGTAGCCGTCCATTACCGGCATCTGAATATCAAGAAATACTAAATCAAAAACCGGATTCAGCCCCAAACGCTCCGACTCCTCCAATCTACTAAGTGCCGCCTCGCCATTCTCCGCAACCGTTACATTGAGATCCATCTTCTCCAACATCGCCTTTGCCACCAATACGTTTACCTTGTTGTCCTCTACCAGCAAAACACGATAACCAGCTAGAGACTTGCTCTCGTGAGGCAACTGCACACTTATAATTGAGCTTTTTTCTTGGACAATTCCTGAGTTTTGTGTGTTGTCGGTCAAGTCGTTGTTGATTTTGGCGTTTGGGTCAAGACCGAATACACACGTGAAAATAATATTTGTGCCAACATTGATATCGCTCTCCAGCGAAATCTTTCCGCCCATCAAATTTACTAAACTCCGCGTCAACGTCAGACCTAAACCTACTCCGCCGTATTGTCGTTTTATTGATGCGTCGGCTTGGCTGAATGCGTTGAAGAGCTTTTGTGTTTGGCTTGTGGTCATTCCGATTCCGGTATCTTTGACGGAGAAGGACACGGTAACGTTATCGTCTTGGATTGATTCCAAATTTGCCGTAACTGTGATTGAGCCTTGTTTAGAAAATTTGAACGAGTTACTTACCAAGTTGATGAATATTTGCCGCAACCGCAGATGGTCGCCGAGCAACGATGTCGGAATGTCCGTCGATTGGTTAAATATTAATTTTATACCTGTCTCTGTGCTTTGTTCTCTGAAAATTATGTCAATATCGCCCAAAACCTCATTCAACGAAAACGGAACCCGCTTCAACTCAATTTCGCCCGTCTCAATCTTTGAGAAATCGAGGATATCGTTGATGATTCCTAGCAGCGAACAAGCTGCGCGGTGAGCATTGTTTGTGTAAAGGTGTTGTTGTTCGTCCAAATGCGTGTCCAACAAAAGATGCGTCAAACCGATAATTGCGTTCATTGGTGTACGAATTTCGTGGCTCATATTTGCCATGAATTCGCTTTTGGCTTTATTTGCTGCTTGTGCGCCGAGAATTGCGTTTTTCAATTCGAGATGTGTTTTGATACGTGCCACCAATTCTTCTTTGTCGAATGGTTTTTCAATGTAGTCATTTGCACCTGACTGAAAACCCAGCAACACATCTTGTTCCTGATTTTTTGCCGTCAACATTAGTATCGGCAGATCGAAAAGCGAGTATTTTGTCCTCAAATTCACGCAAACTTCGTAGCCAGACATTTTCGGCATCATCACGTCCAACAAAATCAAATCGAATTTTTTTCCGCTTTCGATCAATTCCAATGCTTCTTGTCCGTTGTATGCGCTTGTTACTGAGTAATTGCGCATCAGCAATATATTTTTTAGGACTTGGATATTTACGGGTTCATCGTCAACGACTAGGATTTCGTAATTTCCTGTTGCGTTATCTTTATTTGTATTTGGTGTTGTTGATTTATTTATTGCGTAGTCTTCCATATCGATAGTGGTTTTTAGCGTGGAGGTCAAACTCATGTTTTCGCGTGTTGTTTGGGACAACGGCATTGTGAATGTGAATGTTGAACCTTCTCCGACTGTGGAGTTGACGTTCATATTTCCTCCATGCAATTCCACTAGCTTTTTCGTTATCGATAACCCTAATCCTGTACCGCCGTATTCACGCGCCGTTGAACCGTCAACTTGTTCAAATGATTCAAAAATTCTCCCAAACTTGCCCTCCGGTATTCCAATTCCCGTATCCGCAACCGCAACCGCAACCGAATCGTTGAGAATTTTTGCCGAAACGGAAACTTTTCCTTTTTCCGTGAATTTAATCGCGTTTCCGAGCAAGTTGTACAATATCTGTTGGATTCTGTTTTCGTCCGCGTCAACTATCGGCAAAGACTCATCTATCTCGTTGACCAACACTAAATCCTTACCCTTAACCAAAGGCTTCGACAAAACAATCACCGTGTCAACAATCGTTTTCAAATCGACGGGTTTAATTTGCAGAATGATTTCTTTATTCTTTAATTTGGTGAAATCTAAAATATCGTTTACGAGGTTGGACAATCTTTTTCCGCTATTTGAAACCAATGCTAGGTTATATTTTTGTTCTTGTGTCAAGTCGCCTGTTGCGCCGTCGATCATTGATTCGACGATGCCGATAATTCCGTTGATTGGTGTTCGCAATTCGTGTGAAGTGTTCGCCATGAATTCGTCTTTCAACTCATTCAATCTATTCAAATATTGATTTTTTTCTTCAAGTGCTTTGGCGTGGTTTTGCAGCTCTTTAATCAAGTTATTAATTTCTTCCGCCATGAATTTGAATGCTTTATACAATGTTCCGATTTCATCGCGGCTGTTTATAACGGGAATATCAACATCGAAATTTCCTTGCCCGAGAATGTTGGCGGTTTTTGAGAGCAATAGAATCGGTCGCGAAATATTCCGCACGATCAAATACAACAACAGCGCAATAACGGCAATTGAAATTATTGAAACGAAAATTACATAATTTCGTACCGCGTTTGCGTTGTTTAGGATTTTTGTCATTGGGATGCTGACGGCGACAGACCAAGGAGTGGTAACTTCGCTGAATTGGATTGGCATATATACGGTGTAAAAATCTTTGTTGCTTGAGATGTAGGAATTTCCTTTTTTGATGGCTTCTTTTGCGTCGGCGGCGTATTGCAACCTGAACGGATCGGCTTGTAAAACTGTTTTGGCGAGTTCGGGGTTTAGTGCGATCAAATCCAATTTCTTTTCGTCAAAGTCTTTCGCAAATTCCTTTAGCATTTCAACAAATCGGCTACTGTTATTGAACTTTTCAACTTCTTCTTTATTGTTTTGATCTTTGACCGGATTTTGCGCAACATAATTTTCGGCGAATTCGATTGCCTTCAAAATTTTCGTGCGGTCGGATGTCAACATTTCATAAGTCAACGTCTCCGCCAAATCTTTTCCAAGATGTTGTTTATTGGGGTGGGCAACAACTGCGCCGGCATTTGAGAGAATCCAAGAGTAACCTTCTTGACCGTGCGGATTGACTTTTGAGATCATTTCTTGCAATTTATCAAGCACAAAGTCTGACGAGATAATTCCGATGAATTTATTTTTGTGCATAACGGGAAAAACCATGCTTGCGAGCATGACGGGTTTTCCTTGAACTTGGTACGGGTATGGGTCTGTGATGTATTCGTGTTTTTCGTTTTTCGGCACAATATACCAATCCGAAACATCAATATCGTAAAGCGGTTCAACATCGATTTTATCGGTTGATTTATTCCAATACGGAGCGTAGCGTCCGGTTTCGTCGTAGATTGGTTTTTGACCTGCGTATTCTTTATCTTTGCCGTCGAGAGCGTTGGGGTCGTAGGCAATACAAAACGCGGTTATGTATTCTTTTTTGGCGAGAGTATTTTTCAAAATATCGTTCATCATTTTCCGGTCGGTAAGGTTGTTGTCCTTCAATGCCTCAAAAACCGTCGCAAGCGTTTCCGAAGTAATCCGTGCGCCTTGCAATTCTGCTCTGATTTCGTTTTTATACATGTCCGCCGTAACATTCGCCAGCTCAAATGCGTCAATCCGCGCCAATGTAAACGTCCTATTCGAAACAATCAGAATAAGAACCACAAAAGACACTATCACAACCGCTGAAACAAGAAAAAATATCTTCGCCTGTAATTTTAAATGTGTAAACATACAACTATGACAAATAGGTTAATTTTTAATTCGGATTCCAAAAACAACAACGCCGCCAATTTCAACAATTTCAAATCTTGTTATACTCAAGCTGTTTTGAAATTCCTGAAGCTGAACACGCAATCACAACAACGTGAAGCGATTGTTCAAGGGCAAAGCCTACCGGCTACGGTATCGTGCCGTTGTCTTTATTTGTTCAATTTTTTTATATTTTTGGCTAAAATTTTGGGCGTTCCGGTCAAATTCTGTGCATTTCAGTGTAACTTTGTTATTTTTCTGGCGTGATTCAGAAGTTACGGGTTATGCATTTTTGAGAGATTTGCGAGAAAAATTGTTCTCGGAATTGTAACGATTATTGCGATTTTGTCAAAGAGGTCTTTTTTGGGAATTGTGCAAATCGTGTTATTGACAATCTTACAAAAATTTACGAGAATGAGCAAAGCATTCACCGAAAAAAGCACAAAAAACACGAAAAGAAAAAGCAACGCTTATACTGAAGCCGGTATGGGCGGTGGGCTTCGCCCATGAACAACCGCTTCACGTTGTTGCGCTTGCCTAATGCTCTGCGTTGCAGGTTTACCGTAGCTTGGTTTACCGTAGCTTCAGGAATTTTAAAACAGTTTGAGTATATTACCAGAAACGACACTGAAACCTTGATCAAAAAAACCTCATGTCCCTTATGTCATTATTGTCCCTAAAAAAAACTACAGCGACTCCTCTACGCCACATATTCAGGACGACGCGCCGTGTATTGTCCGCAGCCAAACACTAAACTATGACGATTTATAGTCGATCTGCGATAAACCGTATTGGTGATATTATAATATCTTGGGACGAGGTTTCGTCTGAGGAGCGGGAATTGGCGTTTCAGGTTTTGTGTGATTGGCGGGCGTTGCATCTGGTGCCTTTGAATACGTTTCGTGCAACGTTGCGTCGTTATGTTGCGGGAATTGACGCGAGCGGCGGGATTGTTGCTCAACGTCTTAAACGTGTTCCGACCATTTTTGACAAAATTAAAAACCGCGAGCAAAAAATGCAACTCAGCCGTATGCAAGACATCGGCGGATTGCGGGCAATTGTTCAGACGATTGCGAAGGTGCGCGAGGTTGAGAGGAAGTATAGGCGTTCGCGGACAAAACATCATTTGGAAAAGGTGCGGGATTATATTGTGTCGCCGAAGGATTCGGGTTATCGGGGGATTCATTTAATTTACCGGTACAATAGTCTTGACAGAGTCGAGTATGATGGTTTATATATTGAGGTACAGTTGCGCACACGCCTGCAACATCTTTGGGCAACGGCCGTAGAAACCGTTGGATTCTTCTTTCAAGAATCATTGAAGTCCAGCAAGGGCAATGAAAATTGGCTGGATTTTTTCAAATTGGTTAGTGCGTTGTTTGCGGTCAAGGAAGGAGCGGAGCCACATGTTGAATTTCAACATTTTACGCAAAAAGAATTGGTTCAAATGTTGACGAAATTTGACAAGGACTACCGTATTTTTGCGCAACTGAAAAACATCCAAGCCATAAAATCAGCAAGACGTAATCCAAAACTTACCGGTGCTTCTTATTGGGTGATAGAAACGGTATTGAATGGTGATACGGTTGTCAAATTTTATTCGTTCCTTGAGTCGCAAAAGGATTCGGCGGACTTGACGTACAGACAATTGGAACAATCTCCAGAATGCAAATCCGGCAAGAAACAAGTTGTCTTAGTATCTGTGGATTCCGTATCCAAAATTGAAAGAGCCTACCCAAATTTTTTCGGCGACATAGCCGAATTCGTAGCCGAATTACAACAAATACTTGCCCAAAACGAAAGATGGTAAGGCATCGCTCTGCAATAAAATTACAGCGATACTTCCCCTTTTTCGCCTTCGTGTTATTTGGGTTTCTCAATCGTGAGAGTTCCGAGTTGAATTGGAGTTGCCGGTTTTCCTTCGGGCGTTTCCGGTACGGTTATTGATTGCGAGACTGAGCAAAATTTTCTGGGAGGATACACTTGACCATCAAACGGGGGCAAATATAACGTTGCGATCAAATTCCAATCTCCCGCCGGAACATCTTCCAAACGAAATTTTCCATCAGAATCAACCACACAATACAAATTTTGCATATCTGCTTCCTTTGATTCTTTTGCAAGACGATCTACCTTAAGCAAAAGTTTCTCAATTGATGTGTGAATTTCGGCACTCTTTTTGCCGTTTTCTGTTTTGTCCCATTCGGCGTATAGTTTTCGTAGGACGTTTTCATCGGTTTCTGCTTTATATTCGTCGGGAATCAATTTGCTATTTTCCGCAACCAATTTGTAATCCGCCTCTTTTGTTTTGTCTGTCGGTTGATTAGTTTTGTCATTCGGCTGATGTATTTTGTCAACCTGTTGGATTAAAACTTTGTCCGCAACGTCGTCGCTATCAACTTCCGGAAGCGTGAATTGTCCTTTTGAGTTTGTGGAAGTTACAAAATCGGAGTCGTTGTCGGACAACATACCGTTTTTGATGTAAGGCGAAAATCTTTTGCTCGCCAATGCAACCACCGCCCCCGCAACCGGTTTCCCACTTATATCGTAGACAATTCCGGTAATTATACTCAATCTGTTTTGAAATTCCCGAAGCTGAACACAGAATCGCAACAACGTGAATCGGTTGTTCAAAGGCGATACCTATCGCCCATAGCTGTTACGGTCTATTCAGTACGGGCAACGGTTAATCAATGTTTTCGGCGATTGCAAAATG
>JAIRWK010000161.1 GCA_031268995.1 Planctomycetaceae bacterium | reverse complement strand
TTCGATTGCTAATTGTTGTTCTTCGATTGCTAATTGTTGTTCTTCGATTGCTAATTGTTGTTCTTCGATTGCTAATTGTTGTTCTTCGATTGCTAATTGTTGTTCTACAATTGCCAATTGTTGTTCTACAATTGCCAATTGTTGTTCTACAATTGCTAATTGTTGTTCTACAATTGCTAATTGTTGTTCTACAATTGACAAATTTTGCCCGCCTAAATGCTCAAAAAAGACAAAATTTGCCCAAAATTGCTTCAAAATGATACAAATTGGGTTGAATTGACCGTTATACTCAAGCTGTTTTGAAATTCTTGAAGCTGTGGTAAACCTGCAACACAGAGCGTTAGGCAAGCGTAACAACGTGAAGCGGTTGTTCAAGGGCGAAGCCTGCCGCCCATACCGGCTTCGGGATAATACTTCAACAAAAACAACGAAGGTAGGTAATCGTTCTGTGAACAATTGCCTACCTTCGTTGTTTTCCTGTACACCGAAGCCGGAACAGCACGCAGATAACACAGATTATTTGAAGATATTCGCAGACAAGATTTTATTTTCTGATCTTGCGAATATCTTTTTCAAATCTGCGTCCTCTGCGTGCTGAATTTACTAATGCGTGCCGAATTTACTTCTGTTCATCTTTTTTCAACTCTTTTATTCGGATATTTCTGAACCGCACGGGGTCGCCGTGTCCTAAGAAACCTATTTCGCCGTCGAGTCTTTGCAATTCGTTGTGTACCTTTCCGTCGGGTGATTTCTTGCCCTTCAACTCGGCAACATCCGTATCTACAATCGTTTCGCCGTTTAATATTACTTTATATTTCGTTCCTTGAACAATTATCTGTTCATAGTTCCATTGTCCAACTGGTTTATGGAAGTCATTTTTTTCGGGCGATCTTTTTGCCGGAACGGAGTAATAAATTGAGCCGTGAAATTGGTATGGTTGCAGACCTTTGTATTTTGGGTGGAAGTGGTCAAGAATTTGTATTTCCGTAGCACCTCGAACCAATACACCGTTATTTCCGCCGGGCGGCAATTTAAACTCAAAACGTAACTCAAAATCGGCATATTTCTTGATAGTTTTCAAATTATTTCCGCGACACAAAATCTCACCATTCTCAACCGGATAGCCTTTGATATCGTCTTTCCAAATTTCAGACGAAACTGTTTTACCGTCGAAAAGCAGTTGAAAACCTTCCGAAATTTCTTTAGGCGAAAGCGTGTTCGGCAACAATTCAGTTTCCGCCGCAGAAACCGCCGAACAAATTAACATCACACTCAAACTCAAATAAACAATCTTTTTCATTTTAAAATTTAATGGGGTTATACCGAAACCGATAAAGGCGTTAAACTTCGCCAACAAACAACCGCTTCACACTATTACGTTTGCGTGTTCAATTTCGGGAATTTTAAAGGGCGGTTCCAAAAGCCAACTGTAGCGAAGCGTCCCGCTTCCGATTGCGGCAACGAGGACGTTACCGTTACAGGCTAAAATGAGTTTTTAGAACTTTCCTAAAGTAACTTTAGTACCAAGTGAATTGTCATTACAATAATCCGCTTGAATCAACACTTCCTCCCATTGTACCGATTATCACAAATGATACAACGACGATTCTGTTTTGGACAAGAAATGTAGAGACGAGTTTAACGCAATATCAAAATTTCGTAGCCGTTCACACTTATTTTTTGTAATCGTTCACAGAACATATTTTTAAACACGAAACAAGCGAAAGATCACGAAAGTTCGCGAAAAATAGTTTCGTGTTGTTTCGCGGAAATTTCGTGTATTTCGCGTTAAAAAACAATTTCTATACCGTAGCCGGTAGGGCGATATTGAACAGCCGCTTCACGTTGTTGCGCTTGCCTAACGCTCTGCGTCGCAGGTTTACCGTAGCTTCAGGAATTTTAAAACAGCTTCTGTATATCACCGAACAAACGCAAAACCGTGTGAACGGTTAAAAAAAATTAAGTGCAAACGATGTTATGTTTTCACCGAAGGAGTACCTGAAAATTTCCTGATTGTCGTCATACGCTAATGATTACGACCTTTCAAGATTTTGTTAAAGTTGCTCTCGAGAGACTGGTTTTTAGAAATCGCCGATGTCAACGCGGACATCGCCGATTTCTACGTGGATGTTGGCAATATCTACGTAGATATTGCCGGTTTCTACGTGGATGTTGGCGGTTTCTACGTGGGGATTACCGGTTTTTGTCCTGTGACGAGTGACACCGTAGCCGGTAGAGCGAAGCCTATTGCCTTACCAGCTACGGTATAATGCGTAATGAGAGTTATTCAAATTTTGGCATTGGAATGGGGTTTCCGCGTTGTTGTTGCGAGAGTTGCGAGGAGTCGTAGGTTCCGTAAAATATGGCGTTTAAGTCAATCCACGTGCCAATTCTTCGCAACTCTTCCGGCGTTAACTCAACGTCAGCGTGCTTCTTCCGCAACAATTTAATTAAACCACTACCAATCGCCCCAATATTGCCACCGGGTTCAGATTGTTGAATTTGATTACGTTGGGCAAATCGCGGAATCATTTTCGGATCACGGCATAACGAAGAATACGAAACCGTAAAACCGTTTCTGCCAAGTTTTCGGGAAAGATTATAGCCGCCCTCCAATTTCTGATCATTGTGGCACGAAACGCATTTCGCATCCAAAATAGGTTGAACCATTTCTACAAATCCATACGGTCGCCCCGATTCCGGCGTTTCTTGAATACGCGATGCCGGTTTGGTCAAAGCGATTGAGAGATTTTTTTGCAACGGCACAGCACTGACACGGTTTTCATGGCAACCGACACACGATATTTGTTCGCCCGACATTACTGAAGTTGTCGAACGCATTGTCTGGTATGCAAAACCGTTTTCGTCGAGAACTTGGAACAAAAACGGTTTTCCCGCCGGAACGAGAAATCGCGCGGAACCGTCCGCCTCAACCGGCACCGTCCCAAGAACCGCACGAGTATTTTCTTCTCCGGCAACCCCGATTTGAGGCGAGTTTGCAACAACTGTTGTTTTCGGGAAAATTTGGACAATTCGCAACTTTTTGATCGAACCGGCTTTAACTTTATTGCCCAATCCTTCGTAAACATTCGTAATATTCATTTCGCCTAATCCTTGCGCTGCCAAATTATCGTTTTTATGCGATAAAACCAACGGCGGCACGGCTCGCGAAACTATCGGCAACGGGCATGTTGCCCCGATTTTCGTGTCGCGGTACAACACTTCACGGTTGCCCTGATCATCAAGTAAATACAATCCTAACGCATTATCTGGATTTGGATTCGGTTCAAAAACCAATTTGTCGCGGCTGTACGATGCGAGAAAAAGGTCTTCCCCCAATGGATAAGGCGAATTGTAATATTCGGGGATGTTTTTGCTTTCCGCTTCGGGAAATGAGCCGTCCGTGATTCGTGTTATTGCGTCAAGCGAATTGGCATCAACCGACGGATCGACAACGCAAATCGGACCGGCAGTAACCGAATGATGCGCCGACGCAATAAACACAATTTTATCCGTACCATAAATCGGTTTCGCCTGAAACATGCAATGCGGTTTCGGCGCGGCGTTGCCCCAAACCGCCGTCGGATTTGTTCCGTCTGTACGCATTGACCATAAATTCTGGTGCGTTACGGCATCGCGGTCAATATAATCCCAACGCGAAAATAACAAAACACCCGAAGGACTCATTGCAGGAAACCATTCGCTAACATCGTTGAATGAAATTTGCGTAATTGTTTTTGTGTCGGGCAATCCTTGCGAATCAGCTCCGGTGCGGAAAAGCGTGTAAGAATGCCAACGTTTGCCGAACTGCGAACCAAAACAACGCGAATAGGCTTGCCGTCGCGTAGAAACAAACGCCAACCCGCCATCGGGCAAATATTCCGGCATCATGTCGTCGTATTTAACGTTGGTGAGTTGCCGTAAGTCTGCACCGTTAATGTCCATTTCGTAAAGATGATAATAATATTTATCATTTCCGTTTTCGTTGACATCAAGCGATTGCCAAGCGATCCTTTCGTTCGGAACGGCAACATGCGAAAAAGCAATACGTTTCGCGTCATAAGATAATCGCGGCTCCAAAACATTCCCGGACGGAAGTTGACCGTTGAGCAAATCGCGGTGTTTTAGGGAAGTACCGGGTTGTTCAAGTACGAAAATTCCGCCGCCCGGACGTTGATTCCAGCCAAAATACTGCCCAACTAAATGCGAATACGCTGTCGGACGACTTTTGACAAAAAGTAATTCACCAAAACGAGTTCGCGGATCGGCAAACATCAACGAACGCTTCAATAACCGCGTTTTCAAATAAAGTAATTGCAATTCCGCTTCGGAATTGATTTCTTTTTCGGCTTGTTCACGAAGAGCGGAAAACGACGCAAGTAATTTTTCACGTTCGGGATTTGCGATTGTCGTTTGCCGATTCAAGATTGCAAACGCGCGTTGTTGGTGATCGCGGATTGCGGTTAGAAGGCGGTTTTGTTGTTCGGTTTGTTGCTGTTGTTGTTGTTGAATTTGGGAAGGTTTGCAATCGTCCAGAATCCATTCCGAAAAGACAAGCGAAAACATTTCAAATTCAGGAACATTCGGAAATCCTTCGGTGAGTTGCCGGTAATCGTTTTCGTTCAAGTTGAGCGAAATAACGGTTTTTTCCGGCTTGAAAACGATACTGCTCTTTTCATAAAACCAACCGCCGTCACCTTGTTTATTTGAGAAAGAAGCCGCCGCGTCAAATGTTTCGCCCGAATCTTTATACGTAATTGTCGGAATCCAACTGGTAGTATCGCAACTGATCGTCTTGCGTTTATTTACAACAAATCGAAGTTTGTCATCTTTCTTAACTTCCAACGAAATATCCGTCTCAAATCCAACATCATCTTTTCCTTCGATAGTTTTTTTCCACAATTCTTTATCGTTGTGCAAAATGGAAACAACAACCCCGTCGCCGTCCAAATGCAATTTTTTAACATTGCCGGCAACACGAACCGTTCCGGCTTTAGGAACGCAAAATGTTCTTATTGAATCGGTTGTATTTTCGGGATGTTGCCAATTTTTCCCGATTCGAGTCCAACCGTTGCCAGCCCAATAAGTTGAATTGTACCATTGATTTTTTCCCTCGTATTTCAACTCGGAAAATTTCGTTTCCGGTTTCGGAATTTCAATCGTAAACGGCAACACCGCCGCCTTTTCCGCCGAAACAATCCCCGAAAATAAAAACGACATAATTGCACAGAACACAAAATTTCTGACAAACAATCCGGATTTCTTTATATTTTTCATTATTGATCACCTCAACAATTTTTGGGTTTTAGGGTTTTGAGTTTTAGGGTAACGTTATACCGAAGCCGGTATACCATAGCCGTTAGGGCGATAGGCTTCGCCCTTGAGCAACCGCTTCACGTTGTTGCGCTTGCGTGTTCAGCTTCAGTACATAAATGGTTAATGTTTTAAAGCGATTTTAGCGTCATAGCCAAAGCATCTTCGTTCCATGTTCCATTTCGTCGCTTAGTTACCATACTATGTCCTATATTATACTCTATCGAAATTTGTACGCAACATACACCAGTAAAAAATATCCTTCGCCGCCTTTGCGATAAAAAAACAACTATTTCACCGCAAAGGCAAAAAAGGCGACGAAGAGAGGAACGCCTTGAAATGGCAATACAAAGAATCGTAAACATCTAACCGCGTCCTTGATATATACTCATAGCACTATGAAATTCAGTTTTTATTTTTTTGATAGGATTTAACAGGATAGCAGGATATACAGGATTTCATTATGTCCTGACAATCCTGTTATCCTGTCTTAAAAAGATGAATTTCATCGTAGCTACAGTATACTCAAGCTATTTAAAATTCCTGAAGCTGATTACGCAAGCGCAACAACGTGAAGCGGTTGTTCAAGGGCAAAGCCTATCGCCCTACTGGCTACGGTATAGCAATAATCGGCTCGCGAAATTCCTTTATACCGTTAAAAAAATAAACGGTCTTTCGGAAAAAGACCGTTTACTTTTTTGATTTTGGTCACAAAATTAGCCCAAAAAATCGATCACAACGGGGTTGATTCAAGCAGATTGTGAACAGGTTCGCCCACATCGAATGAAAACTCATTTTGACCATTTTTAATTTTGATCTCTAAATCAGTTGTATTTTCGTTTTGGTATTTTTTATTTACGAGGTTGTAATCTTTACCGCCGGAGACTTGTTTTACTCCGGATTCGTCGGTTTGTTCACTAGCACCTTCCAAAACAGTCTTTTTTACCAAAACTTTATACGTGCCGACAGGAACTCCCGAAAAACCATAAGTCAATAAATTGGCTATTCCGCTGTTATTTGTAACACCCGAAGCGGTTCTATATTTTGTTGTTGGGTCATTTGCGACAACCTCCACGTCCGCTTCATTCAATGGATTGTTGCCTTGTGTTATTGTAATCTTGCACGGATTTAATGCGGGTAAGTCACTGGGACGGGGTACATTTCGACTGCATCCAATCAATATCACACAAAATAATAACGGTATACCGAAGCCGGTATGGGCGGTAGGCTTCGCCCTTGAACAACCGCTTCGCGATGCTGCGCTTGCGTGTTCAGCTTCAGGAATTTCAAAACAGCTTGAGTATAACAATGTCAATTTCCAGTATTTCATTTAATTTTTTTCCTTTCTTGGATTATTTTTGAAACATATTATTGAGCAGACAGGCAACACAACATTACCTGTTCGCTCTTTAACATACATTAGTTGGCACGCCGAAGGATAGGCTTCGGTGTAGTACAGTGAGGTTTTTTCTGCTGTTTAATCAACTGATTTTGCCTCACCTCCATCAATTGAACCAAATGCTCCCCATACGCCAAATGAGCTTATTCCTGTTGATTCATGAGGTGTATCAGGTAAACCGCCGGCATCAATTGAATCACGCACAAAACGCACGCTCCCATCAGCAACACCGCAATTCACGCCGCCCAAATGATGACTTTGTGGAGGGTAAAATCCCCAATTGTAGTCATTGTCATCCCTACAGCATGTGGGAGAATTTGGCGGAAGAACGGTATTGAACAATACGTAAGAAATTGGTGTATCAAATGCACGTGATCCACGCCAACGAGTTGAGGCAGCTCCAAGTTGACTCGGATTCGCCGGATCGATTGCATTGTTTTTGCACCAAGATGGTTTGGTACCATCAATGCTTGTACCGGCATGTCTCACCCCGCCCTTAACATTTCTACTACCGGCTGCTCTTGCACTAACAACTTCACTGCACAAACATGTGTTACTTGTGCCGTCAGTGATTGTACTAAAACTTTTAGGGAAAACAGTTGTTAAAGTTGTGCTTGACGGTACTGGTGTCCACCCAACAATGCCGCGACTATTGGCGGATTGCGTACCAAAACTATCACCAATGGAAACAGCAATACTCGCTCTTGCGGATAGCAATCCGATTAACCTCGCATTTTCATCAGACGGACAAAGAAAAGTTGCAATGGGAGTCTGTGCATACGTTGCACTAAGCTGATGTTCGTTACTGGCTGCCCAGTTTTCGTACAAAGCAGTTTGCTCGATAAACGGTAGCACTCTGACATGTTGATTGAATCGATTCGTATTAAACGAACTGACGCGACCAGCTCCGGGTGGAAACAACTGATAAACGTCATGATAACCGTGAAATGCGAGAGCAAATTGTTTCATGTGGTTAGAACATTGCATTCGTCTCGCCGCAGCACGCGCTGCTTGAACTGCCGGTAACAATAACGCAATCAAAACCCCAATGATCGCAATCACTACCAAAAGTTCAACAAGTGTAAAAGCCAAAAAACCAAGATAGGGTTTAGGAGAAATCCGAATAGAATTATCGTTACAAAAATTCGCAACTTTTGAATTTTTGCTTCCGAAATTCAATATTCGGGGGGGGGGGGGGGGGGGGGGGGGGGGGGGGGGGGGGGGGGGGGGGGGGGGGGGGGGGGG